>JANRLT010000042.1 GCA_033762255.1 Pirellulales bacterium
AGTGATTCCGAATAACGTTTGTCAGGCTCGTCTTACCGCGGCTGCTGGCACGAGCTTAGCCCTGACTTCCTCTGCGGATTAGTCAAGCCCCGCTCTTCACGGAGCTTTCCTCCCCACTGACAGCGGTTTACAACCCGAAGGCCTTCATCCCGCACGCGGCGTCGCTTGGTCAAGCTTGCGCTCATTGCCAAAAATCCTCGACTGCAGCCACCCGTAGGTGTCTGGGCAGTTCTCAGTCCCAGTGACGCGGGTCGTGCTCTCACACCCGCTACCCATCAAAGCCTTGGTGGGCCATTACCCCGCCAACTAGCTAATAGGATGCAGACTCGTCCCCAGGCGGACTCACACCTTTGGTCCACAGACGTTATCCCGTATTACCTGCAGTTTCCCGCAGCTATCCAGGTCCCGGGGGTTGATATCTACACATTACTGTCCCTTCCGCCGCTGATGTATTGCTACACCCGCTCGACTTGCATGCCTAATCCACGCCGCCAACGTTCATTCTGAGCCAGAATCAAACCCTTCAATTATGTATGCTTAAACTTAACTCCTTGCGGAGTAAGCTAAAAACAAAATTACCAGGAGTCTGATGTTGTATGCGTGACTAAGAAAATGACCAAAATCACAAAAAGTGACCGTCATTTTCCAGCCACAACAGTCTTCTGTTGGCTAAAAAATAAAGAGATCAACAACCAAATTGTCAAAGATCAAAATCAAGCGGGGTCTAAATCCCGCCACTCATTCCGGCATTAAAAAAACCACCTGCATCAGGCGATTAAATTTACCGGAGCTTCTCATTACGGCCATGCTCCGCAAGCGGTTCATGGGTTCCAAAATTTTTTGATTACAAAACCAAAATATTTTGCGTGCAGAGAATAAAAATCCCCAGACCGTTTGGTCCTCTTTACAGAGCACCAATCGCTCCAGGGGAGAATGAATATTACAGATCGGCAGGCGAGTGTCAACGCTTTGGGAAAAGATTTTTTAAAATTTCTTCCAAAGACGCTATTCAACTTCCTAAGTCGTTATTAAATAACCACTTAGACGCCTTCTGCAATTTTCCTTCCACCATCCCTCAATGGCTCGGTGGATACCGGAGGACAGTTAGTTCCGTCTCCAACACCCAGCTCATAACCATGAATTCCATCTTCAACTTTCCCCGTCCGTTGTCAACGCACTCCACCTCTACAACATTTGCCAGTAATGCATAAGATATTATTTTCAAAGGACTTGCGTTCTTCATCAAATTCTTAAAATTCCCCGATCCGCTGGGGATTGTGTGTTAATTGTTAAGCCAACACCCCCTGCCTGGAATGGAATTGCGTTGATTTCTCCGCCATTCTCCGCCATAACCATGCACTTTGGCTGTTGCCTTCTTTTATCGGGCATTTTTCATGGTCTTGGCACTTGCGCGACTTTTGCGTTTACCTAATCTGTTTTCCGCTTGGGCGGACATTTTTTTAGGCTGGTTGGTAGCCAATCCTGATTGGTGGTGGCAAAACTCATCCCTCGGCTCGCGTTTGCAATTTATCCTGCTATTGCTCTGCAGCAGCGGGATTTATTTGGCGGGAATGGTCTGGAACGACATTTTTGACGCAAAAATCGACGAGATCGAACGTCCCCAGCGGCCCATTCCCGCGGGAAAAATCTCCCTGGCCACAGCCCGCGGTTTGGGGTGGGGTCTGTTTGCGGCGGGACTGATGGCCAGCGTGGCGGCTAGCGCCCTATCACAAAATTTCTTGCCCATGGCCACGGCGGCGGTCCTGGCATTGACCGCGCACAGCTACAACGCCGTGCTGAAGTTCACGCCCCTGGGACCTGTTTGCCTGGGCCTGTGCCGCGCGCTGAATGTGCTCTTGGGTATGTCCACCGCCGTGCCGATGTGGGAATTTTGGCAAGTTTGTATCGCCGCGGGACTAGGGATTTACATCATGGGAGTGACGGTGTTTGCCGCAGGTGAAGCTGGATACAGCGCGCGGACGCGGTTGATCGTCGGGTGGGTGGTCATGTTGCTGGGCATGGCTGTACTGTGGTTTAATCCGCATTGGTTGCGGGATTACCCGCCATTACCGACAAAGCTCGAAGCCAGTCCGCTTATTTGGAGTTACATGTGGCTGGCGCTGGCGGGGCTGATCTCCTTGCGGCCCTTGATCGCCATTGCCAATCCCCACCCGCAATTGGTGCAACTGGCGGTGGTGCAGTCTCTTCGTTCATTAATTATTTTAGACGCTGTCGTGTGCTATAGTGTGCGCGATGCGGCGGGGGCGGTTATGATTTTAGTCTTAATCATTCCCAGCTTGCTCTTGGGTCGCTGGGTCTATTCCACCTGACAACCTCGTTTTCCCCTTATCCACTCGCTTGTGCGGTGCGGATGGCGTTGGAGTTATCCTCGGCAATTGGCGCTTGCTGGGAAATTTCAGAATTGCTCCTCTCGCGGATGCTTTGGCCAAAAAGCTTTGTCATTTCCACGATAGCTGCGGGAAATATTGACAGGCAAGCAATCAGCAGCCATTCATATCCAGCGGGGTAGGCCTCGATTCCAAATAACGGATGCAAGGCGGGAATCAGCACAATCGCCAGTTGCAGACCGGCGGAGATCGCTACGGCGGTTAAAAGCGGCAGGTTGGTCTGCCAGCCCAAATTCCAAAATGTCAACGTACGGCTACGGCACGTCAGAGAATAAGCCAGTTGCGAAAATGCCAGGATGCAAAATGCCACGACTTGCGCGGCAGATAACGAGGCGGTGTCTCCCTGGTACACCCACGCAAAGCCCGCCAGGGCCGCCATCGCGGTCAACAATCCATGCGCGGCAATCCATAATGCCTGGTAGCAACTAATGAGGTTGGCCCGGGGATCGCGCGGCATGCGGCGCATCACTCCGGCTTCGGGGGGTTCCATCCCCAGGCCCAGCGCTGGAAGTCCATCCGTAACCAGGTTTAACCACAGCAATTGCACGGCCAACAGGGGATTCGGCCAGGCCCACAGCGTGGCAAATAACATAAAGAGAATTTTTCCGGCGTTACCGGCTAACAGATAATGGATAAATTTTTGAATATTGTCAAAGATGCCGCGGCCTTCCTCGACGGCTTTGATAATGGTGGCGAAATTATCATCGGCCAGGACCATGGTGGCCGCTTGTTTGGTAACGTCCGTTCCCGTCCGACCCATGGCAATGCCAATATCGGCGGCCTTTACCGCCGGGGCGTCATTGACACCGTCGCCGGTCATGGCGACAACTTTGCCATGGTGACGCAGCAAGCGCACCAGCCGTAGCTTGTGCTCGGCGGTGACCCGGGCAAAGACCGCGGTTTGGTCCAGCTTAGTTAAAAGTTGGGCATCATTGGCGGCGTCCAGGTCCGCGCCACTCAGGGCAATATCCCGCTCGCCGGCAATCCCCAGTTCGCGGGCAATTGCCAAGGCAGTCACGGGATGATCGCCGGTAATCATCACGGGGCGAATGCCCGCCGCGCGGCATTGCGCGACGGCTTGTTTAACTTCGACGCGGGGGGGATCGATCATCCCCACCAGACCGGCAAAAATCAGGTTTTTCTCCGAAAATTCGGGGTTTTCCGTGTTTGACCAGGGCCGATAAGCCAGACCCAGCACGCGCAGCGCCTGTCCCCCTAGCTCGGTGGCGGCAGCTAAGATGCGATCCTTGGCCGAGTCAGTCAGGGGGATCACGGCATCCCCATCCAGAATCGCCTGGCACTTTTGTAAAAGTGGTTCCGGCGCGCCCTTAGCGCACAAAAGAGCTTGACCGGAATTCGGCTGCACCACCACCGACATCATCTTTCTTTCGGAATCAAAAGGAATCTCAAAAATGAGTTCGCCGCGCGAAGCGGATTCCACGTTTCCCTTTCGCGCCAGGACCACCAACGCCGCCTCCGTGGGGTCTCCCACGGCGATCCATTGACCCGGTTGTTCGGCGCTGGGGACCACTTGCGTATTGTTGCACCAGGCGGAAATTTCGAGGATCCGCCGTAACGCGCTCGGCATAGCGCCATCCAGGCCGAGTTGGGTTTCCTTGCAAATCAATTCCCCCTGCGGAGCATATCCCGCTCCCGTGACGGAGAGGCTTTGCCGTAGCGTGCGAACCTCGCGCACGGTCATTTCATTCTGGGTCAAGGTCCCGGTCTTGTCCGTGCAGATGGTGGTGATAGAGCCTAATGTCTCCACGCCCGCTAGTTTACGAATAATGGCGTTGCGGCGGACCAGGCGTTCCAAGCCGACGGCCAGGGTGATGGTGACGGCGGCGGGCAACCCTTCGGGGATAGCGGCCACAGCCAGGCTGACCGCCAAGTGCAAAGTTTCCAACCATGCCGCGCCTCGGATTAATTGCAAAATCCCGATCCCCGCCGTCAGACCCAGGCAAATCACGGCCAACACGCGCCCCAGTCGCGTCAAACGTTGCTGCAGGGGAGTCGATTCCCACGAATGGCCCTCAAGCAGCTTGGCAATCTTGCCCAACTCCGTTTCCATACCCGTGGCATAGACCACCGCGGTCCCTTTTCCCGCGGCGATCACCGTTCCCTGGTACACGATGTTGCGGCGCTCGGCCAAGGGGGTTTCTTCCGGCAGGATGACAGCGGCCGTTTTATCCACCGGGACCGATTCTCCCGTTAAGGTCGCTTCGGCGGCGCGTAAACTGAACGAACTAACCAGCCGGGCGTCGGCGGGAACCTGATCTCCGGCCTCAAGTTCGATTAAATCCCCGGGCACAATTTCGGCGGCGGGTAGCTTTTGCAAAATGCCATCCCGCAGCACTTTGGCCGTCGGGGCGGAAAGCTGTCGCAAGGCCGCCAGCGCCCGCTCGGCCTTGCGTTGTTGAAAAATCCCCAAGGCGGCATTGAGCACCACAATCCCCAAGATCGCCAGCGTGTCAATCCACTCCCCCAAGATCGCCGCGATGACCGCCGCGCTTAGTAACAGCCAGACCACCACTTCATGCACCTGCGCCAGGCATTGCAGCCACCAGGACGGGGCCGGGGGGGCCGCCAGTTGATTCAGGCCCGCCTGGGCCAGCCTGGCAGTCGCCGCCGACTGGCTTAAGCCAGTGTCAAGCAATACGCCGGCATGGGCGATCACATCTTCCGTTGAGAGGTGATGCGCCGCCACTGAATAATCTGGCTCCGGTAAAGTAACCTGGGGCATCCTGCGTTCCGTAAAAAAGGAGAGAAAACAGATAAACCAACGTGACTAGCCAAAGTCAAAAAACTCGCTCCAAAACGACTCCCGCTTTTTCCGGGGATGATGCGAATCAAATTGTTCAGAGCCACGCCGACCGCCGCGCATATTATCATCATCAAAGTCATCGTCGTCATCATCAACCCTTCGACGGCTTCCCTCCCCCGGACCCGCGGGTCGGTTGGACCGCTCGATCAATTTGTCCAACTCGCCACGGTCCAGCCAGACTCCCCGGCACGTGGGACAATAATCAATTTCAATACCTTCGCGCGTCGACATCTGTAATTGATTTTCACACGCGGGACATTTCATGTTGGGTACCTCCTGGAAAAAAATGCAATATGCCCCCCCTCGCGGGCCCAGGATAACGATTTACCTGGGCCGAAAATGGGGGAAAACCGACGCGGTTAATTCCGCCGCCACGATTCCCCCGACATGCTGGTGGCGGAAGAAGGGGCCCGGCGGCGTTCAACCTTGCGACCCAGCACCTGCCCCGCCCGCTCAGCGGCCAAGTCAATCACCGGCAGGATATCGCAGGCCCGTTCCTCAATGACTAACGAAGGCTGCCTGCGCAAGTGCAGGACGATCCGGCACAGTTTGTCCTCTCCCCCCTTGGCCCCGTTCACGTCCGACAGAAACACATTTACCCGCTGAAAATGCCGCGCAAAATTACTAAGCGCAAATTGCAGCTTTCGCTCCGCCAGGGTTTGCTCCGCTGAAGAAAACTCCACCCCGCTCGTCCTGAACAAAATTTTCATGACTGTCTCCCAAATAGAGTTGGAATTCTTTACAACCACACTATACTTATACGGCAGAAATTGTTTTGAAATACTAAATTATCAGTTCAACATGCGTTGAATTATTCAAACAATAGGTGAACCGTGGATTGGCTGAACTACCATCATTTGCAGTACTTTTGGCTTACCGCCCAAGAAGGCAGCATCAGCCGCGCTAGCGAACTCCTGCACGTGACCCCCGCCACGGTCAGCATCCAGATCCGCGAACTGGAAAAATCCCTCGGCGTCAAGCTTTTTCGCAAAGCCGGACGCGGACTGGCCGTCACCGACGTCGGCGAGACCGTCTTTCGCTATGCCCGCGATATCTTTGCCCAGGGGCGCGAACTGCAAGAGGTCCTGCGGGGCGAACCCAGCGGCCACCCCCGCTTGTTGCGCGTGGGGATCAAGGATGTCATGCCCAAGCTAGTCGCGTATCAGCTATTAGAGCCAGCCCTGCAGCAGCCGGAACGGTTGCGGCTGATCTGCCAAGAAGGAAGCCTGACGCGGCTAGCGGCCGATCTGGGCGTGCACCAGTTGGATGTGGTATTGTCGGACACGCCGCTGGATCCCGCGTTCAAGATTCGCGCGTATTCGCATCTGTTGGGGGAGTCCGCGGCGATCGTGGTGGGGACCCGCAAGCTGGCCGAAAAGTATCGCGAGGGTTACCCCGGCTCGCTGGACCACGCGCCGTTTTTATTGCCGACGGAACAATCGGTATTGCGGCGGTCGCTCGAGGGCTGGTTTGGGGATCATTCCCTGCGGCCGGACATCCGGGCCGAATTTGACGACAGCGCCATGCTCAAGATCGCGGGACGGGCGGGGGCGGGCCTGTTTGTCATTCCGGAGGTTATCCAGGCCGAGGTGCAAACCATGTACGGCGTCGAGTTCGTGGGCCGGGTCTCGGGCGTGTCGGAACGGTTCTACGCCCTGTCCGCCGAACGCAAACTGAAACACCCCGCCGTCGTGGCCATCTCCGCCCAAGCCAAGAGGCGCCTGAGCGGGGGGTAGGGGGAACAATTCCTTACCAGTATCCAAATAGGATGGCTTCTACGTCAGGTTCAGTCCAGCCGTATTCCCTGGAGTAGCCGCTGGGCAGCAAGCCTGGATTTCGCGGTTATTTCCGCCCAAGTGTGGGAATGGACAACAAGCGCAGTAGGCTCAGGCCGATCGTGGCCAAGCCGCCCAGGAACCAAACGCTGGGCTCCGGAACCACGCTGATGCTGCCGGTCGTGGCGAAGGTGTTGGTGTCCCACGTCAACCCGGCCGTTAGCGGGGCCTGCGTGAAGTCGAAGCTCCACGACCCGCCGATTGTGCCTGCAAAGTCGAACAGGTCGAAACTGTCGTCGAGCACAGGTGTGTAGCCGCCAAGGTCGATACGGATGATCGAGTCGTTGAAGCTCAGCGCGCCGGTAAGATTGATCTGGTCGAAGCTCGACAGCGATTCGATCTCCATCAGGTAATCCCCGCTGCCCAAGAGGTTACCGGTGATGCTCATGACGCCCGGCGAGTTGCCGGGGGAGAACAGGCCAGCGTTGACGACATTGCCGACGATAAAGCCCGCGCCGGCGAGCGTCGCGTTACTGGCGACCGTTACCGTGCCGCCGCCGTTGAGCGTGCCGTTGACGAGCAGCATGTTGCCGGTGTTCCCCGCGGTGCCGACGTTGACCTGGCTGGCGGTCAGCGTGCCGGCGATGACTAGCGTGTTGTCGTTCGACCCGGCGTTCTGCCCCACATAAACGGCCTTGCCTGCGGCGGTGACGTCGCCTGTGTTACCGGCGAGCAGGGTCACTTGGTTGTCGCTGGTGGTCTGGCCAATGATCCAGTCGTCCCGCGAGATAAAGCTGATGCCGTCGATCGTCCGGCTAGCGTTGCCTTCGTCCAGTGTGGTAACGGAGCTGACCGTCCCGGTGTAAGCGCGGCCTGTACCCAAGTTTTTGCCAAAGGCACCGATGGTGAACGCGTCACCCGCCAGGCTCACAGAGCTGCCGAAGCTATCACTCCCAGCGCCGTCGGAGGCGACCAATTTGACGTGCTGCGTGACAGTAAGGCTGGCGGTGTCGAGGTTGCGGAAGACGTAGGCCGAGCCTTGATTGAAGCTCGCCCCGATGTCGTCCGAGTAAGCCCCGATCAGCCCGGTCGTGCCCGACAGGCTCACGGAATAGCCGAAATCATCATCCCGCGCACCATCGGAAGCAACCAGCTTGACGTTCTGGTTGACTGTGCCGCTGGCGGTGTGGAGGTTGCGGAAGACGTAGGCCGAGCCTTGATCGCTGTTCGGCCCGATGTCGTCCTGGTAAGCTCCGACTAGGCCAATCGTGCCCGACAAGCTTACGGAATGGCCGAAGTAGTCATCCTCCGCCGTGTCGAAGGCGGTGAGTTTGACGTGCTGCGTGACCGTGCCGCTGGCGGTGTGGAGGTTGCGAAAGACGTAGGCCGAGCCTTGATTGAAGCTCGCCCCGGTGCCATCCGCGTAAGCCCCGACCAGGCCGATCGTCCCCGACAGGCTCACAGAAGAGCCGAACGAGTCATCCGCTGCGCCGTCGGAGGCGACCAGCTTGACGTGCTGCGTGACCGTGCCGGTGGCGGTGTCGAGGTTGCGGAAGACGTAGGCCGAGCCTTGAGCTCTGTTCGCCCCGATGTCGTCCGAGTAAGCCCCGATCAGCCCGATCGTGCCCGACAGACTCACGGATCTGCCGAATTGGTCTGATCTCGCGCCGTCGGAGGCGGTGAGCTTGGCATTCTCGTTGACTGTACCGGTGGCGGTGCCCAAGTTGCGGAAGACGTAGGCCGAGCCTTGAGCAGTGTTCGACCCGATCGTGTCCCTCACAGCCCCGACCAGGCCGGTTGTGCCTGACAGACTTACGGACCAGCCGAAACTGTCACCCCCCGCGCCGTCGGAGGCGACCAGCTTGACCTGCTCGTTGACCGTGCCGTTGGCGGTGCCGAGGTTGCGGAAAACGTAAGCCGAGCCTTGATCGACAGTCGACCCGATGTCGTCCCAGTAAGCCCCGACCAGCCCGGTCGTGCCTGACAAGCTCACGGAATGTCCGAACCGATCAACCCCTGCGCCATCGGAGGCGGTGAGGACGGCCGCATGGACAGGTTGCCACGCCAGGCTTAGCACACCCGCCGCCACGACAATTGCCGCGAGTAGGCGCATAGCGCAGGTGTGGCGTGACATTGTCGTTGAACGATTTTTCTGCATGATCATTTTCTTGCCCCTCTAGCGTAATTTGAGTGACTCTGGTGGATGTCTCTTCGGTTAATGTCTCTTCCCTGGCTATCTCTTCTGTGGGTGTCTCTTATCTGGCCCGCAGCACTCGCGCGTCTCCGGGACCAAGTCAACTGCTCGATATACATTATACTAACCGCAAGTAATCATAGCGCGGTTTTTACCCAGCTTACCAAAGGATTCCGCAACTCCGTTGGAGTAGGAGATCATTGGTTTTGTCCTTTTTCCCAGGGTTGTTCGCTGCGCTCCAACCCGTGGGCTTTGATACACTGTATTACCAATGATCAGGGCGCGTTGCGGTAGAGTAGTACCGCGAAGCGGTTACGGAACTCAGCCCTGAATTGCCGCGCAGCGGCTATCCAGGGAAAACGGTAAGCAAAAAATTCTACCGCAACGCGGTTGCGTCAGCCGGAAATAACCCATGAATGCTAGGTGCCTTAACAAATTGCTAGTCGCTCTACGTTTAACTAGAAAGCGAATTAGGCGGCTGTTCACTGGGTGCCGGGTAAGTGAACCATTCTCTCTGAGTATAGTTGAAAACTCCACCCGCTCCAACGATTTATGCTTCGGGGAACGATTCAATTTGCGGTGCTAGAGCGCGCGAAAAATTTTTGGCGAAATGTTAGTATTCTGTCATAATCTTGCTAAGTACCCATTACCACCCACCCAGGCCCGGCCAGCCGGTGCACAGGTAGTACGCCCGTGGGGGGCCGGGTTGCAGGATCTCGGCGGCGGTCTGGATGGCCAGGGACGCGGTGGCGCCAGTCTGGCTGCCGCTGGAGGTCATTGTTGTCCCCATGTCCCCCGTGAAATGTCCTGGGGCCGGGCCATTGCCACTCTGGCCCAAGAGTCCGCCGAACATATCATCAAACAGACCGCGCGGGGCGGTGTAGCGGACGGCGCGGTACTGCTTGGGATCGGTCAGATTGGCCAGGGCCGCGGCTTGTTTGACGGCGTCCTCCAGGTAGCCCAGCTTATCGACCAATCCGTTGGCCAGGGCTTGTTTGGCGGTAAAGACCTGCCCGGTGGCCACGGCGTTCAGGGCTTCCTCGTCGGTCATGAACTTTGGTCGGCCCCCTTTGACAATGTCCTTAAAGTCTTGAAATGAGGAATTGACCAGTTCCTGAAAAATTTTGCGTTCTTCAGGGGTAAATTCCTTGGTCATGCTGCCGGCGTTTTTGAGCGGGTGGCTGACAATGCTGTCATCTTTGATCCGCCAGTCGTCCAGCAGCCGCGACACGTCATAATGGGGAATCATCACGCCGATCGAGCCGGTCCAGGTGGTCGGCTCGGCATAGATGACTTCCTTGGACGGGGGATTGGCCGCCATGGCGATGTAGTAACCTCCGCTGGCGCACATGCCGCCCATGCTGACCACGACCGGCAGGTTGCGTTGTTCCTTTAGCTGGTTGACGCGGTGCCACAGGTAATGGCTGGCGTTGACGGTGCCGCCGGGGGAGTCGATCCGCAGGACGATCGCCTTAACCGCGGGGTCGTTGCGGACCTGATCGATTTGCCAGCGGGCAAAGCCGTCGGTCTGTAGAATGGTCCCTTCAATTGTGATGATGGCGATTTTGTCCGTGGCCAAAAGCTGACTGGCCCGCAGCGCGGGATCAATTTCAAAAAAATGTTCGGTGATTTGCGGGTTGGGGTTGAGGTAGCGCTGGTATTGCCAAAAGACGCCCAGCATGGACAACAGGCAAAAACCGGCGATCACCCAGGCGATTCGCGTGCCAAAGCGCCCCCACCAGGTCCCCTGTACCAGTTCCACGCGCATGGTCGAGGCGGCCCCCTCGGGCACGATAGTCACCGGCTCGAGGGCCGGTCCGGACGCCGGGCGGGAAGGGCTGGGGGGGGTGCCGGCGGCACCCGCCGTGGGGGTGGAAGTAGCCGCAGGAGGAGGCGTCGGGGTGTTTTCTGGTTGGGGCGCGTTCGCGGGAGTATCCATGCGCGAGGACTTTCGCAAAAAGGGAATGCCAGTTGGTAAACAGCGGTGAGGCCCAACCAGGCGCAAAAAACGCCGCTTGCGACGGGGCCTAGGGACAGTTTATTCTTTTAGCCTGCTGAATTCTTGGGTATTTTGGATGTTTTTGCCCGACTCGACAAGATTTTTTGATAAAAGACGGGAATGGCGGGTCCTTCCCGCGAGAGAGGTCATCAGGGGGACGGACAGCGACGATGCCCCGCTGCGGCCAACCGCGACGCGTTAATCCGAGAAGTGTCAGGGGATGGTGCTGCTCCGCAACTCCGCTGATTTGGCGCGCTAGCACGTCGCTAGGAGGATGCGGACAAGTTGGGCCTGTTGTCAGAAGAGTCCCGCGGGGGTATGCTACTGGCTAGTAAATGTGGGTAGATTATGGGCGTTTCAAAGGAGTGTGCGCGTGTTTGTCGCGGCCAGTACGGAGTGTTTGCCAGAATTGGGAATTGTCGAAGCGATCGAGCGCTTTGCCGACCTGGAATATACCAGTGTCGAAATTGCCCTGCATGAGCCTCGTCCCGCGCCAGCCCCCGCCGCGGAAGGCCAGGGAGGGATGTCGTCTTGGTCGGGATCAATTCCCTGGACGGCCACCAGCACTTGGGCTACGGCTGGCGGCAAATATCTTACGCCGGCGTTAGTCGCCGCCGATACCGAGCGGTCCATCAAGCTGTGCCGGGACACCCATCGACTGACGCTGGCTTCTTATTCACTGGATTGGCCCCAAGACGAGAATTACTACGCGCATTTTGCCGCGGTCTGCAAATTGGCCAAAGCCACCAAGGTGGTCACGCTAACGGTCCCCGCCGCGGAACTGGGGACGCCGTTTAATCAAGAGATTGAACGACTCAAGCAACTAGTGCAGATCGCCTCGGTCGATGGCATCTTGGTCGGGCTAAAGACCGAAGTGGGCACCCTGACCGAGAATCCCGACACCGCGGTCGCTCTGTGCGACAATGTCAAAGGATTGGGGATCACGCTGGACCCCAGTCATTATGTTTGTGGTCCCTGGAACGGCCGGTCTTATGACCAATTGCTAAAGTACGTTGTCCATGTTCATTTGCGCGACACCAAAAAGGACCGCTTTCAGGTCAAGGTGGGCCAGGGAGAGATCGAATACGGCAAGATTATCGCTTCGTTGGAATTGCAGAAGTACAATCACGCCCTCTCGGTGCATATCACGCCCCAAGAAGACATCGATCATCACGGGGAATTGCGTAAACTGCGCCTGCTGCTTGAGAGTATGCTGTAGGGAGGAGGGAGGGCAGGGGATAGGGGTTCGTGGGAACGCGGAATACAGACCCCTGATTGACCACCATTCATTCTTCTGACTTCACTCTAGCCCCGCCAGCAAGACCTGGCTGGCGGCGGCGACGCCGCTTCCCAGCGTGACTGGCTGGCCCAGTTCGGCCATGACAAGTTCCATGCCTGCCAGCGCGCTCAGGATATCCAACTCGTCAATGAGGCCCATGTGCGCCAGACGGACAATTTGCCCTTTGAGGGATAACTGTCCCGCAGCCAGTTTTACACCGTAACGCCGTTCTAAAATGGCCAAAAACTGGGTTGCGTCCACGCCGGGTGGCACGGCAAAGGCCGTCATGCCGTCCGCGGGCCGAAGGGCAAAGGTTCGCCAGCCAATGGCCGCTCCCCCCGCGCGCGCCGCCGCGCCCAGCCGTCGGGCATGCCGCCAGACGGCCTCCATGCCCGGTTCGGTCAATACGGGCAATGTCTGCGCTAACGCCCCGATGAGCGTATGCGCCGGGGTCCAGGGAGTGCTCCCCGCCGAGCGAAGCTTTTCGCGATGTAGCCGCAAATCCAAATAAAACGCCTGGGGGCGGATTTGTTCCATCGCCTGCCAGGCCTTTTGGCTAGCCGCGACGATCGCCAAACCGGGTGGAAGCATCAGCGCTTTTTGTCCCCCCACCACCAGCACATCAACCCCCCACTCATCCATCCGGCACTCTTGCACGCCGACACCGCTAATGCCATCCACGATCCAGAGGGCGTTGCTGTGGCTTACAATTTCGCCAATTGCCCGGACATCATGCGCGACGCCAGTGCTGCTTTCCATGAGGGTGCCGCAGACGGCATGCAGGCCGGGATGCTGAACAAGCAACCGCCGGACGTCCGCGGGATCCACAGCCTGCCCCCAGGGGACCGTGTGTTCCAGCACCTCAATGTCAAAGGCCGCCGCCAATTTGGCCCAGCGTTGGGCAAAGACGCCGGCATTGAGAACCAGGACTTTTCCGCCGCGAGGGACGCTGTTGACCAGGGCGGCCTCCATGCCCGCGGTCCCCGACCCTGCCAGCACAATGACATCTTCGGCGGTCCGCAGCACCGCTTGCAAACCGCGCTGAACCGCGGCAAACGTGCCGACAAACTCCGGAGTGCGATGATGCGTGACCTGCCGCGCCAGGGACAGAAGCGCGGCTTCGGGAACTTGGGTGGGACCGGGAGTGAGTAACCGTTTCTTGGGCATCGAGTGAAGGGAAATCACAAAAACAAAAAATTGAGAACGGGACCGGCAGAACGATCATGCGGCATGACACAAGGCGCATTAAGCGATGAGCACCCCGGTTGTGCGGCTTAGCCCACGGTAAAAGTGACTGTATCCACGCCGTTCCAGGCGTAACCCGCGGGATTCCAGGCGGCGGTCGCGCCATCCCGCGGCTGTGTCCGGCCCAGGGCGTCGATCGCGCGAGCGAGGAGCGTATGCTTTCCCGGCAATAATTTGACGGCCAAGCGCCAGGGATGCCAGGCATAGGGACTGGCGGGAGAAGCCAGTTCGGTGGTTAGCCAGGTGCGCCCTTCATCCAAGGAGAGTTGCACTGTTTCCAGCGGGCTGCGGCCATCGTTCCAGGCGACTCCGCGAAGTTCGACTTGTCCCCGCTGATCAGGACGCAACTGTTCCCCCGGCAGCGGGGCAAAGATCACACTTTTGATTTTCATCCGCCAGTTCGGTTCGCTGTTAGCTAGGGTGGAGGTAAACTTTTGGCCCGGCGCAATCGGTTCGAGCGGCGTGCGATAACGGCCAACATGGTGGTGGTTAGTGGACTCTTGATCGGCCAGCAAGAGATTATTTAGCCATTTAACATGCATCGTGGCATAGTACCCCGGCATGACCAGCCGCAGCGGTCCCCCATGCACCCGGGGAAGCGGCCCGCCATTAAGCGTCAGGGCCAGCAGTCCCCGCGCAAGCGCGTCGGCCAGGGGGACGCTATGTTCAAAATCGTCGCTGCCGGGTTTATAGATCGGATCGGCGCCGGCGGCGGTTAGAAATCGCGCGTCCGGGGGGGGAGTTATTTTTAAGTGCCGAAAAAGATCCTGCAAGCGCACGCCCCCAAACACCACATTAGCCATGGCTCCCTGTTGCCAAGGAACTCCCTCCACGGGGGCGGCGGAATGAAACAGGGAGCGGCTATTGCCAGAGCATTGCAGCACCACTTCCAACTCTGTCTGGGGAAGTTCCCGCAACTGCTCCACGGTGGTGGCCACCACGGGGGTGGGCATTCCGCCGATGGACAGCGACCAAGCGGCGGCATTGGGGTCTGGCTCAAGCGTCAGGGCGTCCGCCGGAAATTGGTTGTTGCGGACAAACATTAGTTCCTGTGGCGTTACTGAGTGTGCGCGCAAGAGTTCCAGCGGGGTCTCGATCTCGCCTGGACGAGGGCTGTGCACGATTAGGCGCGCATCCTTGCCAGGGATAATTTTGTCGGCCGTGTCCCGCGGCGGTCCTGGTGCGGCGGTCGCCGGGACCGGGGGCTGGTCCGCGCCGCTGGCTCTATCCGCCGATAAATGCAATGCCAGGGCGCTGCTGGAAAGTCCCCAAGCGGTCGTGGACCTCAGGAATTGACGTCGTGTGGAAAAATTCTGCGTCATGGGGGGAAGAAGAAGTAAAGTAACTTTTGCGAGCCCACTGGAGTGATAGCGCCGGGACAAAATTGATCGAATGGCAAATTTCTTGGTGGCTGGTCCCACCCATTAGTTTTTTCGCAGCCTTGAACATCCAGTGCCCATCCGTGGCTAAAAAATCTTATTTGCCACGGATACACGCGAATGAAACGTAGTTCGGGCTTCAGCCCCAAACCCAGGGGAACTGATAGCTATATTCGCTTGTCGAACTGAATGAATCGGGCCGTTGGCCCTTCCATTTATTTCTTTCCCTTTACCTAGGGGGACGCTGCGCTTGCCCTAGGCTGGGATCGGTCAGGCCTTTGGCCCGCAAATGTTTAGTCAACGAATAATCTTTGCACCTTGCGAAGGTTTGAAAGTTTAGTAGTACGGATTATAAGGGAACAGTGATCAATCAAACTATCTGTGGTAATCCATTCAAATCCGCGTCATCAGTGTTCCATGTCTTTGGGATTCTCCGTGCAACTCGGTGTGTGCTCTCGTTACTCCGTGATAAAAGTATTATCTAAATTCGCGAATGTAGCACTCCGCGGCTGACCTATTTGGCGATGGAATCTCCTCCCGCGGTTTCACTCAGCATATTCTGTATCTGGGTTTCTAATTCTCCTGGCGCGGTCAAAGAGGCCGTTACACTTTCGCCACTTTGCAACTGCTTAATTTGCACCGTCCCCGCGGCAAATTCCTGCTCTCCGGCGATCACCGCCAGCGTAAAACCCCGCCGGTCGGCATATTTAAGTTGCTGGCCCAGCTTTTTGGGGTCGGGAAAGACCTCCACGCCGATTCCCGCCCCCCTGATTCTGGCCGCCAACTGCAAATAATCGGCCAACCGCCCCGTGTCAAAATAGGCAATTAACACCGGCGCGGGCGTGGCAACCCGGGGCAATAGGCCCAGTTCCTCGAGCGCGGCCAACAGGCGATCCAGACCAAGGGACGCGCCGATGCCAGGGAGTTGCTGGTTGGTGTACAATTCGGCCAGATTATCGTACCGCCCGCCGCTGCAGACGCTGCCGATCCCGGGCAGATCATTGAGAATCGTTTCGTAAATCGTTCCCGTGTAATAATCCAGCCCCCGCGCGATTGAGACATCCAGTTGAATCCGTTCCGCCGGAACTCCCCCCGCCGCCACGCCGGCAAGCACTTCCCGCAGTTGGGCGACTCCCGATTCACCGAGGGGGTTGCCCGCTACCAGGGATTGCAGCTCAGCCAGGATTTGCTCGTTGGTCCCGGAAAGTTCGGCCAGCCGCAGGACGTTATCAGCCTGCGAGGTGGTGCACTGAGCGGTGGAAGCAAGCTCCGCCAGGACGCCGGCCGGGCCAATTTTGCCCAGTTTGTCGATGGCCCGCAGGACGGGAACGGATTTTTCCAGCAGGCCCTGTTTCTCCAACAGACCATTGAGGACGCGGCGATTGTTGAGGCGGATCGTGAACCGCTGGATGCCGATGGCCGTGAGCAACTCGTGAATGACGAGCGCGGCCTCGATATCGGCGGCAATTGACAAGGTGCCGATCGTGTCAAAGTCGCACTGCAAAAATTCGCGGTATCGCCCTTTTTGGGTGTTTTCGCCCCGCCAGACCGGGGCGATGTGGTATCGCTTGAACGGTAGGGGAAGCTGCGCCTGGTACTGCGCGGTAAAACGGGCTAGCGGCACGGTTAGGTCAAACCGCAGGCCGACATCGCGATCGCCATGATCCTTAAACCGATACAATTGCTTATCAGTCTCGTCACTTCCCTTGCCTAGCAAGATCTCGAGGTATTCGAGGGCGGGGGTGTCGATGGGACTAAAGCCAAAAGAGCGATAGACGCGGCGCGCGGTCTCCATGAGCCACTCGCGGGGGATCATCGCTTCGGGCAAATAATCGCGAAAACCTTTAAGCGTACGCGGTTCAATCTTGGGCAAGAAAAACTCCGGGGGTCGTGGCAATTAAGAATGAAAATTTAAGAATTAAGAATTGAAGAGGCAGTCACAAGGGGATGGGGTTGGGTGGCAGATGGAAATCTCAAATCTGAGATTTCAAATCTCAGATTTGGTACGGCGACTCCTACAATCTTCTCTAAAAAAATCTTCTCCGTGTACTTCGGTATTTTACTCCGTGGCTCCGTGATGAGTGTATTTTACTCCTTCTCAAACCAATCCAGCGCTAATCACCCAAATACCGCCGATACCATCGGCGGCTTTGGAAACGCTTCACTCCATTCCTCCAAACTCTACTTCTCCAGCATTCCCTACTTTAATTCGTAGCAATACAACGCTCCCTGGTCGCGGATGTACAATTTATCCCCTGCGATGGCAGGGTGGGGCCAACTGGGTTTGTCACTGGTGGGGAGTTGAAACGTCGCGGTGACCTCGTACTTTTGGGGATTGGCGGGGATCAGGGCAAGCAGGCCATTCTGGTACCGCCAAATGATGTAACCATCGGCGGCAATGATCGCTGCCGAGCCTTCTCCCGGTCCCCGAATTTTCTTTTCGCCCCAGGCGCGCTTGCCGGTCAAAAATTCCAGGCAGGTGGGAAAGCCCTTGTTTTGGCCATCTCCCCCGTAAATATAATCCCCAATCAGGATCATCCCCCCATGATGATTGCGGAATTCCTCGGCACTCAGGTAATAGACCTCTTCGGCGGCCAGTTGTTCGCCATTTTTGACGATTTTTACCAGCGCCGCCCCACCATCCCCATAACCGGTGCTGCCAAAGACATAATCCCCACGCACCACCGGCGTGGGGATATTGGCCACCTTACCCGCGACCCGGTTATACGTCCACAACAGCTTGCCAGTGGCGGCATCAATACCGACCAGCCCCCGGCCCAGCAGTTGCACATACTGCTTGACTCCGCCGCAATTGGCGATCACACAACTACTGTAGCCAGCCCCTGCTTTGCCGGCGTCCCCTTCGTCCGGGACGGCGCAGCTCCACAGGGTTTCGCCAGTAAGTTTATTCAAGGCTACGACCGTGTGCTCTTTGCCGCCGGGTGTGCAGATGAGCGCATCCCCATCGACCAGGGGGCATTCGGTATAGCCCCAGCCGCTCATCATCTTGCCTTTAAAGTCCCGCGATAGCGATTTACGCCAAATTTCCGATCCATCCACGGCATTCACGCAAACCAAATCTCCCCGCGAGCCTAGGGCATAAACCCGCTCGCCGTCCGCCGTCGGCGTGCAGCGGGGGCCGGGGTATCCTCCATTGTCCGAATGCCCACCGACAGAGGTTTCCCACAGTTTTGCCCCTCCTTCGCGGTTCAAAGCCATCAAAAATTCTGTGTTCTGCTGTTCGCCCATGGTGTAAATGCGGTCCCCCTGGATCGCCAGGCTGGCGTAACCATCCCCGAGGTTGTTAACCTGCCAAGCGACATTCAGACCGCCGGTCCAATCGGTTTTTAGCCCCTGAAGGGGGGAAATGCCGTCCCGGTTGGGGCCCCTCCATTGGGGCCAGTCGGTGGAGTTATTTTGTGCATCGGCGGCTGGGAGGCCACGCGGGGTCCAGCTCTCTAGAATGGCTCCTCCCGCCAAAAACAGCGCGACCAGGATCGGGGCCAACCGCCAGCGGCGGTCAAAAGGAAGAAGTGTTGTCAACAGGGGCATGACGGGGTTCCAGGGAAAGCGTCGGGGAGGGATGTTCGTTAATACCGCAAAATCGCCCTTTATCGTACTCCCGCCACGCTCCTTTTGGCAAGCGTGTGCCGTGCCTTGACGCGCGTCCCCCCCTCGCTCAGACTACAGACTACTCTTGAGTGATCCAAATACGTCAGAAGGAATGTGCGCTACATGACTCATGCCCCGCTTGTTGTTTTAGGTGGCGGTCCCGGCGGATACGCGGCCGCGTTCTTAGCCGCCGACTTGGGCCTGCAGGTTACTCTCGTCGAGGCCGATGCCCGCCTGGGGGGAACTTGCCTGTTGCGCGGCTGCATCCCCAGCAAGGCGCTCCTGCATGTGGCAAAAATTCTTAACGAGGCAAAGCATTTGGGCGAATGGGGGATCGATTTTACGGCTCCCCGCATCAATGTGGACGCCCTCCGCGCGCGAAAAGAAAAAGTCATTAGCACGCTCAGCGGGGGACTGGCGGGATTGGCCAAGCGGCGCAACGTGCGAATTATCAGCGCCAAGGGGAGCTTTTTGGCCAGTAACAAGCTGCGGTTGGAACGAACCGACACTCCCGGCGTGGTCGAGGAACTGACGTTTGATCATTGCATCCTCGCCACCGGGTCCCGTCCGGCTAAGATTCCCGCGTTTGAGATCGGCAGTCCGCGGGTGCTGGATTCGACCACAGCGCTGGATTTGGTGGATATTCCTGAATCGCTGCTGGTGGTTGGCGGGGGCTATATCGGGTTGGAAATGGGGACGGTCTATGCCGAGCTAGGGAGTCGCGTCAGCGTGGTGGAGTTAACCACAGGCCTGCTACCTGGCGCGGATCGGGATTTGGTGCGTCCGCTACACAAGCGCCTGGAGGGAATCTTTAGCAAAATTTATCTGGGGACCAAAGTCGCGGGCCTGCGCGATACCGGCTCGGCGATCGAGGTGAATTTTCAAGATGCCGACGGCGCGAACGAAAGAAAAGAGACGTTCTCCCGCGTGTTGGTCAGTATTGGCCGCAAGCCCAACAGCAACGACCTGGGCCTGGAAAACACTAAATGCCGCCTGGACCAGCGGGGCTTTGTGGTGACCAATGACCGACAGAGGACGGATGATCCACACATTTTGGCCATCGGCGATGTCGCGGGAGAACCGATGCTGGCTCACAAGGCCAGCCATCAAGGTCGCGTGGCCGTTGAGGGGTTGCACGACGGCACGGCCAAATTTGAGCCGCTGGCCATTCCCGCCGTCGTCTTTACCGATCCCGAAATCGCCTGGGCGGGCCTGACCGAAGAACAGGCCAAACAGCAGGGACGCTCGGTGGAAATCGCCACCTATCCCTGGGCGGCCAGCGGCCGGGCACAATCCCTGGCCCGAACCGAGGGGTTTACCAAAATGTTGATCGATCCCGAAACCGACCGCATCCTGGGGGTGGGAATTGTCGGTCCCGGTGCGGGAGAACTCATCAGCGAAGGTGTGTTGGCAATCGAAATGGGGTGCACAGCGAGGGATATCGCCGATAGCATCCATCCGCACCCAACGCTGAGCGAGACAATGGCCTTTGCCAATGAAAGTTATTTTGGCACCGCGACGGAAATCTACAAACCTCGCGTGAATAAGTCATAAAGCTCTTTACGTGACCCAAGCGGGCGGGTGGGTAAAAATGCCATTCCGCCCGCACATTGCCGCCCTTTGGCGGAATCTTGCTTGCTTTTACGCTTTATTCGGCGATAGAATTTGAATCGTGGGGAAGATGGTCCAGTTTTTTCCGGATCCATATCGCCCTGGCGTTTCCGCGCCGGGTTATTCCGGGCTGGTTCTCAATTTTTTAAGGGAGTCTTTTCATGGCCACGGTTGCAGCAGCGCCCCGGCGTCCGCAAATTCAACAAACACAATGTTTTATCGGGGGAAATTGGGTCCCCGCGGCCAGTGGTAAGACCTTTGGCACGTACAATCCGGCCACCGAGGAACTGATCGCCGATGTGGCCGAAGGGGATGCCGCGGATGTGGACCGGGCCGTGGCCGCCGCCCGCAACGCCCTGGAAAATGGTCCCTGGTCAAAAATGGACGCCCGCGACCGTGGGCGGCTGATGCACAAGCTGTGCGATTTGATCGAGGCTGAAGCTGACAATTTGGCCGCGCTGGAATCCCTAGATAATGGTAAACCCGTCCGCGACGCCAAAGCCGCCGATCTCCCCCTAGCGCTCGACTGTCTGCGCTACTATGCCGGTTACGCCGACAAATACCACGGCCAAACCATCCCCATTCGCGGCAATTACTTTTGCTACACCCGCCGCGAACCGGTCGGCGTGGTGGGCCAGATCATTCCTTGGAACTTTCCCATTTTGATGGCCGCCTGGAAGTGGGGTCCCGCGCTGGCCACCGGCTGCACCATCGTCATGAAGCCTGCCGAGCAAACGCCCTTGACCTGCCTGCGGCTAGCGCGGCTGGCACAAAAGGCGGGGATACCCGATGGCGTGATCAATGTCGTCCCCGGCTATGGACCGACCGCCGGCGCGGCGCTGGTAAAACATCCCGGCGTGGACAAGATCGCCTTTACCGGCGAACACCGGACCGCGCAAATCATTATGCAGGACGCCGCGGCCACGCTCAAACGCCTCACCTTTGAATTGGGGGGCAAAAGCCCCAACATCGTCTTTGCCGATAGCGATCTGGATGCCGCCGCCGCCGGCGCGCACTTTGGGCTCTACTTTAATCAGGGACAGTGCTGCACCGCGGGGAGCCGCCTGTTTGTGGAGGATAAAGTTTACGACAAAATGGTCGACAAAATCGCCGCGATGAACACTAACCGCAAGATTGGCGACCCCCTCGATCCAGAAACCGAGCAAGGCCCTCAAGTCGATCAGGCCCAATTTGACAAGATCATGCACTTTGTCGGCCTAGGTAAACAGGAAGGAGCCAAACTGGTCACCGGGGGACAGCGCCACGGCGAGAAGGGCTTTTTTGTGCAGCCCACGCTCTTTACCGAGGTCAAAGACGAAATGGCCATCGCCCGGGATGAAATTTTTGGCCCGGTGCTCTCCGTGCTACGATTTAAGGACGTCGATGACATTATCAAGCGGGCCAATAACACCTGCTTTGGCTTGGCGGCGGGGGTCTGGACGCGCGACGTGGCCAAGGCGCATCTGCTATCGCACAAAATCCGCGCTGGCACGGTTTGGGTGAATTGCTACGAAGTCTTTGACACCGCCGCGCCGTTTGGCGGATTCAAAATGTCGGGTATCGGCCGCGAACTGGGCGAGCGGGGCCTGGACGCGTACACCGAGACCAAAACGGTCATTGTGAATCTGGGGTAGAGGGTGGCAACGGCTCGCGGGGGGCCGAGCGCAGCGAACTCCCCGTACCAATGCAAAAGTATGAATGATGAAGGTGAATGCAGCCTTTTTTCCGCGATGCGGTTACATCCATTAGCCCAGGGTCGCGCAGCGCACCCTGGGTACACTGATTGTCATTTCCCGATCATCCGTGTTTCATCCGCGCGTATCCGTGGCAAACTATTTTTTTTAGCCACGGATGGGCACGGATTTTCACGGATGGAATTGCTGAAATTTGAGATATGAAATTTCAGATCAGATTTATGGGGATGAAATTCTTTCGCAAGCAGTGCCTTTTAACCTGCATCCCGTACAGTACCCTGTGCGAATAAGCTCCTACCGTTCATTTCCACACCGATAAAACCATGAGTCTCTGGACAATCGCCTGGCGCAGCTTACAGCAACGCGGAGTCTCTTCGCTTCTCACTGGCCTGTCGATGGCGCTGGGCGTCACGCTCATGGTGGCCATCTTGTCCGCCGGGCGCACCGTCCAAGATGCCTACGAGTCCGGTCCGCGACTCAACCATGATGTGATTGTCGGCCCCAAAGGAAGCAGCACCCAACTGGTCCTCAACACCGAATTTCACATCGATAAGACGCTCCCCTCCACGCTCCCCTGGACCTATTATCAAGAGTTTTTACCCGCCAAGGACCGCCCGGATAAGGTGGACGGCCGCTTTGCCAAATATGTGGACCTGGCCATACCCATTTGCAAAGGGGACTCTTATAAGGACGCGCACGTCATCGGCACCACGCCGGAATATTTTTGGTCGCCGCCTGACGAAGAGCCGCTCTTTAGCCTGGCCGAGGGGGAAATCTTTGGCTGGACAGATTATAACTCCGCCGTCGTGGGGTCGCGCGTCGCCGCCGAAAATGGCTTTTCCGTCGGAAGCACCTTTCGCCCCACCCACGGCATTGAACCAACCGGCGACGCCCACGAACATGAACCGGTAAAAATCGTGGGCGTGCTGGCCACGACCGGCACGCCAGCGGATCGGGCGATATTTATGAATTTGGATGGATTCTTGATGATTCATCATGAGGAAAATGAAGCCAAAGAGCGGGCATCCACGGTTATTGCCGCGCCAGCCGCCACTGCTGCAACCCCCAGCGAACCCCACAACCACGCGGCTGAAACCGCCGCGAAAGAAAGTACAACCAAAGACCATACGGAACATGATCACGCGGGCCATGACCATGAGGGACATGATCACGCCCACGGTCCCTTGCCCGATAGCAAAAAGGCAGTGACGGCGATTCTGGTTCGTACCAAGCAGTTGCAACGCTTAGATCGTGTAACCGGGCAATACCAAAGCGTGGGAGTGGGCAGCGGGCTATACTTAATTCCTTTGGTCAATCAGGATGTGATTGCCCAAGCGGTAAATCCGATCAAGGTGACGGCGGAGTTCTCGCAACAATTTGTGCAGCCCCTGGTGACGATCTTGGCCGTGATGACGGGGTTGATTGTGCTGGCCAGCGCGGTGAGTATTCTGGTGGGAATCTATAACTCGATGCACGAACGGCGGCAAGAGATCGGCATCCTCCGCGCGCTCGGGGCGGGCCGTCAGACCGTGATGCTGCTCATGTTTTTAGAGACAATTCTGTTAGCACTCTTGGGTGGGTTAGCGGGGTGGTTCTTGGGCCATTTGCTCATGGCGGGGGCGGGACCGATATTGACGCCGCGCACGGGGATCGTCTTTGCTCCGTGGGATGTTTCGCCCTGGGAGCTGATTTTGGTCCCGGGGCTGATTCTGCTCGCGGGCATTGTCGGATTTTTACCCGCGGTCACGGCCTACCGAACGGATGTCTCGCAGGCCCTGTCCGGGGCAACGGCGTAAGTGGGGGATTCTGGGTTTTAATTCTCTCTGGCGCCATGCTAGCTACCATGACGCACATGCTCCGTAGCCCTTTTACCGCGACTTGACCCGCAAACCGGCAACCGCTCTGGCAAAAAACCGGCTGCCAGCGTTACAATCCCCCGTCGCGTTCGGCCGATTTTTCACTGCCGGGCGCGTCTGCCAACTATTTTGCCCTGTGCCAGGAGGATTTCGCCATGCGCGCGCTTGCCGTCTTGAACCAAAAAGGGGGCGTGGGCAAGACCACCACCGCCGTTAATCTCTCCGCCGCGCTCGCCCAGGCTGGCCAGCGGGTCTGCCTGATTGACCTGGACCCCCAGGCCCACGCGACGCTGCACGTCGGCCTGACGCCGGGCGAGGCCGGCCCCAGCATGTACGATGTGCTGACCGGGGATCTACCCCTGGCGGCGGTGCGCAAACAACTCTCCGACAACCTTTGGGTGTTGGGATCGCATATCGATCTGGCGGCGGCGGAAGTGGAACTAGTCGGCGTGGTGGGGCGGGAAGTAATTTTGCGGGACAAACTGGCCGAGGACGCCCAGCGGCCGGATGCGCCCGAATTTGATTATGTGATCATTGACTGCCCCCCCTCCCTGGGGATTCTCACGCTGAACGCGCTGGCCGCGGTGGACGAGGTGCTGCTCCCCCTGCAGCCGCACTTTTTGGCCTTGCATGGATTAAGCAAATTGATGCAAACAATCGAGCTGGTGAACAAGCGCATCAATGACCGCTTACACCTGGCGGGGGTGGTGCTGTGTCTGTTTGAAAGCGGCACACGGCTGGCCAGCGAAGTGAGCGCGGACGTGGCGGATTTTTTTGCCCAGCAACGGCCGCAACGCAGCTTGCGCGGGGCAACCATGTTTCACACGCGGATTCGCCGCAATATCCGCCTGGCCGAGGCACCCAGCTTTGGGCAGACTATTTTTCAGTACGCGGCCGACAGCCACGGCGCGGCGGATTATGCCGCGTTGGCGGCGGAACTACACGAAATTCTGGCCGCGACTGAAATGTATTCCTCCCCCTCGGTGTGAGAGAGGAGAGGCGGGAGACGGGAGACGGGAGACGGGAGGCGAGAGACGCGGGTCGTGAGACGCGGGAGACGGGAGGAGGGAGACGGGAGGCGGGAGGCGGGGATCGTTTTTATTGGCCATAGGCGTTTGATCCTTTGCGGGCCACAGGCCCGACCTATTCCAGCCTAGGGCAAGCGCAGCGTCGCCCTAGGTTCATGGAAATTAATATTGGAAGGGCCAATGGCCCGATTCATCCACTTCGACCAATAGTAGCAAAACCGCCAGTCCTGTGGGTTGCGGGCTAAAACCCGCTCCACATCTAGAAGTTAAATTACTAAACTGTATGGCCAAAATTATAATTAAGATGAATGTCAGCTTACTTGCTCTTACCACCCTGACGGTCACGCAGCGCGGCCTCGTAATTCTTGATAAATTTCTTGGCGGATAGCCCCTTAATCGTTTTGGCGATCAGCGGCAGCGATAAATCAGCCAGCTTTTTAAAGCGTAGGCACGATTTGCCCAGGTCCAGCTTTAAACCGGTTTTTTGCCAGGCGGCGGTAAACTTTTCGACCGCTGCGGCGTCGGTATATAGTCCAAACAGATACAGCGAGTAATAATTTTTTTGCGCCGCCAAATGTAAAAATGGCAGGGGCTGCGCGGGGTCGCAGTGATACCCCGCCGGGTACGCGCGATGCGGCACATAATAGCCGATCATCCCATACTGCATCCCCTCGACAAAGGCGGGATCCAGGTTGGCCAGCACGACTTCCCGCACCGCCGCCACTACTTCCCGCCGCTCCAGGGGAAGTTCCGCCAAATAAGCCTCCACGGATTGCGCTTTACTCTGCATGGGGATTGGGGTAAGTATGGGTAATGCAGCGCGAGAATAGGGCCATGCCGGGCATCAGACCAAAACCATTTTTATAGCACGCGTAACAGACCGTGCTAGCGGTTAAGGCGGAGTCCTGGGCAATTTATTTATGTTATGTTAGGGGAACCGCGCACCTCGTTGGAAAAGGAATTCCCGTTATGAATCCCGTCCTGCATCTACCGCGGATCACCGCCGCGCAGCTTTCCGCCCATTCGTTTGAGGTCGTGCGCGAATTTTTGCCCCCTTCCGCCGCCCCCTTGGTCCAGCAGATCCTGGCCGAGGTCCCCTGCCTGGTCGTGCCGGTCAAAACCCGCAAAAGCAAGCATGGCGACCACCGCCCCGGCCATTACGACCGCTTTAGCCAGATTACCGTGAATGTCTGCGGAAATTCCTACCAATTTCTGATCACCCTCTTGCACGAACTGGCCCACGCCGCCATCCACGCCCAACATGGACTTCGGGTGCAGCCGCATGGGCGGGAATGGAAGCGCTGTTTTGCCGATTATTTGCGGCGGGCGTGGGACTTGTTTCCCGCGGACTTGCAAATACCGCTGCGGAGGCAGTTTCCCCTGCCCAGTAGTTCCAGTTTTCGCGATGTGGCGTTGCAACAGGCGTTGCGCAAGTACGACACGCTGGACGAACGGCCGATGGTGGCGGAGCTGCCGACGGGGACGCTGTTTTCGCTGGATGGCAAGCGGATTTTTCGGCTAGGCCCACAACTGCGGTCCTGTTTTCGCTGCAACACGCTGGAAGGTAAAGTCTACCGCGTGGCGGGAAGCGCCCGCGTGCAGACCATTTACACCGAATAACCCCGCAGATTCGAGGGGTGTTTTTTAGATCGCGGGGGCATTTGACGCCGCGCGGGGAATGGGCTACAACGCCCCTACCGGCGCGCTAATGCGGTGGGCGAATTTTTCTTTTTAAATTTTTGGTGGAATTGTTATGTTTTTGTGGACGGCACTGCGGGCGTTTTTTGCCACGTTATTTAACCGCGCTTTGGCGGAACAAGTTCGCGCGGTCCTGGACGGAAAACCCTTCGACGGGGAACTGCTGGGGGTAGAAGGGGCGGGCACGGCGTCTACAACCGCCAAGCGTCCCGCGGGAACGGCAACTTCGACCACGCCGCCCCGGCCAGCCGCTGGCGCTAGCTCCCCGCCCCCTCGACCAGCGGCTTCCGCCCGTAGCGACGCTTTGACGTTGTTGGCCGCCTTGCAGCGTGAGGGGCGACTGCTGGACTTTTTAATGGAGGACCTTGGCTCTTATGCCGACGCGCAGGTGGGGGCCGTCGCGCGGGATCTGCACCGCGACTGCCGCGGCGTGGTGCAGCGGATGTTTGGGCTGGCTCCCCTGGCCACGGAGCCGGAAGGGAGCCGCATTGAGCTAACCGCGCCATATGACGCCGCGCGGTATCGGGTGTTGGGGTCCGCGCCCGAGTCGGGCCGAATCACGGGCACCATCCTCCATCCCGGTTGGCAGGCCACCCGTAGCGAACTTCCCGTCTGGTCCGGCAGCCCCAGCGGACAAAATATCCTCGCCCCGACCGAGGTGGAGGTGCGGTAAGGGGGCATGTTTTGCTGGTATGATCGACCATGGTCGGACGCCGAGAAGGGTGACTAATCGGCGCTTGCCACCATTGATTTTAGAGGCAGGACTTGTGAAATGTGGGCTGGATTTGAGGAGACGCGCGGCGGAGCGCGATAGGTGGAGAACTAGAGCATAGATTTATCACGGAGCCACGGAGGAGACACCGCGGTGTACGGAGAATGCAATTGTAGGAGGCAACTCTGTTGCCGAAATTTATGCCGGAACAGCGCTTAGCGGTAGAGTGTGTTAACCGCGCAGTAACGATCAGCTGCGCATCGACGGAATGTATTTGCCGCGCAGCGGCGACGGACCGTAGCCGTGGGTGCAAGCCCACGGAAGGAAGTACGCCAAAAGGAACTAGCCGCACAGCGGCGACGTAACCTGAAAATCCCGCATGGCCGGCACTAATTCCAATCTGCTCTATCACCTGGTCTTTGCACCAAGCTGCGATTACCAATCATAAATTCCACTTTGCTAGACAAGTTGCATTGTTACCCGGACGGGATTGTCAAAGTGGAAGGGGGCTGCATTCCAAATTGGTGGAATCGCCGACCACGTCCATCTGTTATTGAAACTGTAGCCCACCATCGCAATTTCCGATTTCCTACGACAACTTAAGACAAACTTCTCTTAGTGGATTATTGAGACGCGTGAGGCTGCTTGTGAAGTAGGAGGTGGCATTTAAAAGCGTTACGTGTGGGATTGACGTCGCCGCTGCGCGGCTGGGATTCGGTCCCTTGCTGACGCTGCGGGCTTAATCATTAGGAAATTACACATACCGTGGGCTTGCGCCGCACGGCTACAATACTTTACCGCTTGGCGGTACGAATCAATTACGAATGACAATTGTTAAATGGGGTTTTTTGTGGGTCGTTTCTGGCTATAAAGATTTCGCTGCTCTGGAGCGGCTCGCTGGACACCCCCAGGAAATACATAGCGCCCCCGGGTTCTGGCATCTGCCGCGAATTTGCACTACCGCTAAAAGCGATTTCGCCGGGGTTAGCCACCAACCGCAGGAATTTTTACTGCTTTTTAACGAAAATTACTTTCAAAATGCGAATTGGCCTCAATTTCTAGACGCGGGCCATTGCTTATATTAAATTAAAGGCTCCGAAGCTTGAAAGTTTGGCCTGCTTTAGGCAAGCTGAGCTTTCTTTGATTCTCCCCACCTCACCACGCAAGGCCCCCTCCTTATGCCGCGTTCCGCCCCACCTGTCCTCCGCGCTTCCGCCTTATTTGCGCTCAGCCTGGGCGTGTTAGCTTTTCTCCCCCTGCCCGCCGCGGCGCTCGACCTGCAACCCGGCGACCATATCTGCATCATTGGCAACACCACGGCCGAACGGATGCAGCACCACGGCTGGTTAGAAACGCTCATCCATGACCGCTTTCCCACCCATCAACTGGTTTTTCGCAACCTGGGCTACAGCGCCGACGAGATCGGCGGCTACACGGCCAATCCCAACTTTAACCAGCGGCTCCGGTCGATGGACTTTGGCACGGCGGATCAATGGCTCTTTGGACAGGCCCCCATCCCCCAACCCAAAAAGCTCAACGCCAACGCCCCCGTGCGGGAAAATCGGTTCGAGTTGGTCAACACCCGCCCGGACGTGATCTTTGCCTTTTTCGGCTATAACGAATCCTTCGCGGGGGAAGCGGGCTTGCCGAATTTTAAGCAAACCCTGGCCGAGATGATCAAGCACCTCACCTCGCAAAAGTATAATGGAAAAGCGCCGCCGCGGTTGGTCATCTTTTCACCCATCGCCCATGAAAACCTGAATGATCCCAACCTGCCCGACGGTAACGAAAACAACGTTCGCCTGAAAATGTACACTCAGGCGATGGGCGAGGTCTGCCGCGAGCACCGGATCGAGTTTGTCGATCTGTTTGGCCCGACGCTCGAGGCGTTTAATCGCTTGGACGCGCCCCAGACAATCAACGGTATTCACCTGAACGAAACCGGCGATAAGCTGGTCGCCGAAATTTGCGACCGGGTTCTCTTTGGCCAGGCTCCCGCGCGGGACGCCGGAAAGCTGGGTTCGTTGCGGCTGGCCGTCAATGACAAAAACGCGATCTTTCATGAACATTACCGCGCGACGGACGGCTACAGCACGTTTGGCGATCGGGCGTTCTTGCGCTTTACCGATGGCCAGACCAACTATGAAGTCCTGCAGCGCGAGTTGGAAATCATCGACATCATGACCAGCAACCGGGATGCCGCCGTGTGGGCGGTCGCGCAGGGCAAACCGGTTAAAATTGACGACAGCAACGTTCCGCCATTTATTCCGGTAATTACCAATAAACCAGGGCCAAACCCCGATAAATCGCATGTGTTTCTCGGCGGAGAAGAAGCAATTGGCAAAATGACCATCGGCCAAGGGCTAAAGGTCGAACTGTTTGCCAGCGAGGAACAGTTCAAAAACCTGATCAACCCCGTGCAGATGGCGTTTGACACCCGTGGGCGGCTGTGGGTGGCCACCTGGCCCATGTATCCCCACTGGAAGCCGGGCGAGCCGATGCATGACGCGTTGTTGATTTTGGAAGATACCAACAAAGATGGCAGGGCGGACAAATGCACGCCGTTTGCCGAGGATCTGCATAATCCGACCGGTTTTGAATTTTGGGGGGGCGGCGTGTTTGTGGCTTGCGGCCCCAGCGTTTATTTCCTCAAGGATACCAACGGCGACGACCGCTATGACATTAAGGAACGCGTGCTGCATGGCCTGGATACGGCGGACACGCACCACACGGCGAATAGCTTTACCTTTGATCCGGGGGGGGCTTTATACTTTCAAGAAGGGACGTTCCACCACACCCAGATCGAGTCTCCCTGGGGTCCGCCGCGGCGCGTGGCCAATGGGGCGGTTTTTCGGTATGAGCCGCGCACCCAAAAGATCGACGTGCATGTGTCGTATGGGTTTGCCAATCCCCACGGCAACGCCTGGGACCGCTGGGGGCAAAATATCGTGGTTGATGGGACCGGGGCGGTCCCCTATCACGGGACGCTCTTTTCCGGCCATGTGAATTTCCCGAATAAGCACGGCGGCACGCCCAGCGTGTATCAACAACGCACGCGTCCCTGTCCGGCGATAGAGTTTCTCTCTAGCAGCCATTTTACCGAGGATTTTCGCGATAATTTGCTGGTGCAAAACGTGATCGGTTTTCAGGGAATTTTGCGTTACAAGTCGCAGGAAAACCAATCCACCATCGGTGCCAGCGAGCTGGAACCGATGTTGTCCTCCAGCGATCCCAACTTTCGCCCCGCCGATTTAGAGACCGCGCCCGACGGCGCGCTGTATTTCATTGATTGGCAAAATCCAATCATCGGCCACATGCAGCATAATCTGCGCGATCCCAGTCGCGATAAGCTGCATGGCCGTGTCTATCGCGTGACGCAGGTTGATCGTCCGTTGATGGAGCCGGTCCCCGTGGCCGGTCGATCGGCCCGCGAATTGGTCAACTTGCTCACCCATTCCGATGACCGCGTTCGGTACCGCGCGCGGATTGAGCTTTCCGACCGGCCCACGCCCGAGGTCATCGCCGCCCTAGAAGACTGGTTCCCCACGCTAAACAAATCCGCTGCCAACTATGAACGGCATCGGATGGAGGCACTCTGGGCGTATCAGCAACACAATGTGGTTAACGCCGCGCTGTTGGAACAGGTGCTGGCCTCTCCAGAATCGCACGCCCGCGCAGCGGCGGTCAAGGTGCTGTGCGCCTGGCGGGACCGCGTGACCAATCTGCTGCCGCTATTACACCGGGCGGCGGCCGATCCTGAGGGACGCGTTCGGCTGGAGGCGATCCGCGCGGCCAGCTTTATCCCTTTGCCAGAGGCGGTCGAAGTGGTCCTGATCGCCGGTGAACTTCCCAGCGATCCCTACCTCGAACATATCACGCGGGAAACGATGCGCACGCTGCAGCCGCTGGTGGAACTGGCCAACAAATCCGGCAAGCGGATCCCCTTTACCACCGAAGTCGGCGCGCGGTACTACCTAAAAAACATGTCCAATGAGCAACTGCTGGCCGAGGATCGCGACCGGTTGGTGCTGCTGGAATTGCTCAACCGGCCGGGAATTCAAGACCCGGACCGGGCCGCCGCGATTCGCGACCTGGCTCAACTGACCAAACAACCGGCATGGCGGGTCGTCATGCAGACCATTCAGTCCCTCGATGCCAAGGCGGCCAATGCCGACCCCACGGTGATCTTTGACCTGGTGCGTCAATTGTCCGGCCTGGCCCCCGCGGAACTAGCCGCCGCTCGCGGCGAGCTAGAGGCCCTGGCCGCCGACGCCAAGCAACCCATCTTTCGCCAAATGGCCTATGTCTCGTTGATGAATATCGACGGCAACGAGGAACGCGCTTGGCGGGCCGCCAACCAATCCCCCGCCAGCCTGATCGACTTTGTCAACGCGCTGCCGCTTATTTCCGACCTGGGCCTGCGGGCCAAAGTTTACGAAAAAGTCCTGCCGCTTCTGACCGAACTTCCCGCGCACTTGGGTGTGTCCAATAAACCCGGCACCGAGGGGCGTTATGTGCGAATATCCTTGCCGGGACGGGGAACACTGACCCTGGCCGAGGTCGAGGTTTACGCCAATGGCCAAAATGTGGCCCGCCAGGGACGCGCCAGCCAAAAGAACACCTCCCACGGTGGCGAGGCGGCCCGCGGAATCGACGGGAATAAAGCCGAAAATTACGGCGCGGGGGGGCAAACCCATAGCGAGGAAAACACCAATCAACCCTATTGGGAAGTTGACCTGGGCCAGGACTATCCGCTGGAAAAAATCGTCATTTATAACCGCAAGGATGGCGATTTGGGGGATCGGCTAAATAACCACACGCTGGAAGTGTTAAATAGCGCGCGCGAGGTCATCTTTAAGCTGGAAAACCAGCCCGCGCCGCAAAGCCAGGCACAAGTGGACCTCCCCGCGGGAGGGCTGGCGTCGCGGATTCGCCGGGCGGCCATGCTGGCGATTACCGCGGTGCGCGGCAAGGAAGAAGCCGCCGCGCAGGCCCTGACGAAATTTGTGCTGGACGATGTGGACCGCCCCGCCGCGATCCAGGCGCTGCAGCGCCTGCCGCGCGACGCTTGGCCAAAGGCCGCGGCGCCCGACCTAATCGCGCGGTTGCTTCCCGCGATCAAAAATATTCCCGCGGCGGAGCGGACTTCTCCCGCCGCACTCGACCTGCTGGAATACGTGGACGCACTGGCCACGCTTTTGCCAGCGGACGCCGCCAAGGGAGTCCGCAACCAACTGGAAGAGTTGGGCGTGCGGGTGATCAAGCTCAACACCGTGTTCGAGAAAATGGCCTATGACAAAGAAGTGCTGGTGGTCAAGGCGGGCAAACCGGTGGAGTTTGTCCTGGAAAACACCGACCTAATGCCGCATAACTTTGTCATTGTGCGGCCGGGCTCGCTGGAAGAGATTGGCATGCTGTCGGAGGAAAACGCCCAAAAGCCGGGCTTTGCCGAAAAACAGTTTGTCCCCGACAGCGACAAGGTCCTGGCGAAAAGCGCGCTGTTGCAACCGCGCAGCGTGACCCGCGTGAGCTTTAACGCACCGGACCAGCCGGGCGTATACCCGTATGTCTGTACGTATCCCGGGCACTGGCGGCGGATGTACGGCGCGCTGTATGTCGTGCCGGATCTCAACGACTATCAGACCGATCCCGAAGGATACCTGGCCGCGAACAAGATTGAGCCGGTCGATCCCCTGCTCAAGGACCGCCGCCCCCGCACCGAATGGAAACTGGCGGAACTAGCCGAAGAGGTTAACGCCCTGGCCAAGACCGGCGGCCGCAACCTCTCGGCGGGACGGGAATTGTTTAAGGTCGCCAACTGCGCGTCCTGCCATAAATTCGCCGGTCAAGGGGCCGAATTTGGCCCAGACCTGACCAAACTCGATCCCAAATGGAAACCCGCCGACATCCTCGACCATCTGCTGGAACCGTCCAAGAAAATCGACGACAAGTACGTCACCTGGGCGATGGAACTAAAGTCCGGCCAAACGCTCACCGGCATGATCCTGGACGAAACGATCGACCGCGTGCGGGTCATCGAAAATCCCCTGGCCAAGGCGGACACGCGGGATATTCGCCCGCGCGAGATCGCAGAACGCCAAAAGCTGCCGACTTCGATGATGCCCAAGGGTCTGTTGGATAAACTTTCCCGGGACGAGATTTTGGACCTGATGGCGTACATTCTGTCCCAGGGAGACGCCAAGCACCCCGTCTACCATGGCGAAGGACACCACCATCACTAGGGGGCAGGGGATAGGGGGCAGGTGAAAGCTATATAGCAATGGAGGGCGGAACGTGTTCCGCCGCTGCATTTCTAAGATTTGTTTAGCCGCGACACGCAGTGGAGCGCGTGCCTGCTGGTTTCTGGTCGCTGGCATTTGGTATTTGACTGAATCCCTTCCTACCGCGCAGCGGTTACAGCACTTAGCCCCGGGGTTGGAGCGCAGCGGCCGCTCAGGGAACATAAGCCTGTAGCGGCGAGTTGTACTCGCCGTACTGGTTTTTGGTTGCTAGTATTTGGTGTTGGGTTTTTGGTTTATTGCCGTTCTACTGCGCAGAATGCATCAAAACGCCCCTCGGGGTCGAGAATCGTTGGCGCGGGTGGGCCTGTCAATTGCACAGGTTCGCCACCACGGATTCCCGTCCCCTCCGGCCTGACAACCATGAAGGGGACGGGAATCCTGGGGGAATCAGGTTGTCTTGCCAAACGCGCGGTCCCCCCCACGACTCCCGACCCCGCGGGATCAGGTCAAGACCCGCTCACCATTCCCGCTGGTCAATGTGACATGGAAATCCACATCAGACAGGCGATGCCGGGATTTAACAGAAAACTCTTGACTGCGAAAATGGTTTAGGCAGAATATGGTTAACTTGGTAATAGACAGATATCTGGGTACTAATACACCTTCTAGTTAAAGTTAGCGCGGCTAGCAATTTCTGAAGGTACCCTGCATTCATGAGTTATTGCCGGCTGACGCAACCGCTTTGCGGTAGATTCCCTCACCCCGACCCTCTCCCAGAGGGAGAGGGAGTACCGCAACGCGACCTGTTCAATGGTAATACTGGGGAACAAAGCCCACGGGTTGGAGCGCAGCGAACAACCCTGGAAAAATGGGCAAAACCAATGAACTCCTACTTTAACGGAGTTGCGGAATCCCTTGGTAAATTGGGGAAAAATCGCGCTATGATTACTTGCGATTAGTGTAATTGTTCGCCACCCGTAAGTCCGTTTACATATTTCATGAATGCTCCCTACATCGCGTCCGCCAGACTTAAGGACGAGCATCCGCTGGACCCGACTTCGTTTCCGGGCAATCTCCCATTTCTCCATGGCTTGAATCTTACTATTGATGCTCCCGTGACATTCTTTGTGGGTGAAAATGGGTCTGGAAAATCAACATTACTCGAAGCGCTAGCAGTCGTTGCAAATCTTCCCATCGCGGGAGGTGGAACGAATGAATTGGGTGCGAATCATGCGTTTCACGAAGAGAGCTTGCTCGCTAGTTCCATCCGTGTCGCATTTGCCCGTCAACCCAAGGAACGCTATTTTTTCAGGGCAGAAACCCAGGGCCACCTGGCTTCGCTGCTGGAACATCGCAAAGATGATCCCCACTTTTTATCGTACGGCGGTGGACGAGCCAATCCGTACACCCGCTATGGCGGACGATCCCTGCACAAGATGTCCCACGGAGAAGCATTTTTGTCGATCATGGATAATCGCTTCGACAGCGGTCTGTTCTTAATGGACGAACCTGAATCTGCGCTGTCTCCCCAACGCCAGTTGACTCTACTCGCTTTAATGCATCGACTTGTATCGACTGGGAACTCGCAGTTCATCGCTGCGACACATTCCCCAATCTTGCTCACGTACCCAGGAGCTGCGATAATCTCCTTTGATGGTGGGACATTAAGTCGAATCAATCTGGAAGAGACATCACATTTTCAGATTACCAAAAACGTGTTGAATAACCCCGGAATGTATTGGCGACACTTGGCAACGCCTGAATAGTAGGCGAACAAAAAGACGCAGCATGTAGCCCAGCTCATTCACCGGATACCCAAGGAACTTGTTCCTTGGCCGCGGAGCGGCAAGAAGCAAGCTTTAATTGATTTCCGCCCCAAGCAGCTACCATATCGCCGCGCGGCAACCCAGGACTGTATTCCGTAATCGCGTTGCGGTAAAATACCTTTACCCCAGCCCTGTGCCCCAGGGAGAGGAGTGCCGCGAACACCCCTGTGAATTAGCAACACGGTGAATCTTCGCCCAGGATGGAACCCGTGTTCGGCGACCAACGACAACCCTTGATGAGGATCAAACGATGACCGCGCGAATTCGTCTGCTGCAGCTGTTTAGCCTGTTGGTTGTTTGCCTGCCGTCCACGTTGCCGGCGCAAGTTGACTACGGCCAGGACAGCCCCTGGAACCAGCGGGCGGAATCGGGACCGGACGCGAAAGTGCCCGGCTGGTTCTATAATCTTGGCATCACCGGGCTGCGGGCTCAATTGGTGGCCGCTGAACCAAAAGCCCTACTGATCAAGTACGTCTTTCCCCGGTCCCCGGCGGACGGCCACGTCCAGGTGGGCGACCTTGTCATCGGCGCGGGGGGTAAAATGTTTCAGGAGCAGCACCGTAACGGGTACGGCGAGGAAGTGTTCGGGGCCCATGGGCCGATCTCGGAACTCGCCCAGGTTCTTGAAGAGTGCCAGAGCGCGGATCACGAGGGGAAGCTCCCGCTCACACTTAGGCGTGGCATGGACGTCGTCGAAGTCGAACTCGAGGTCGGGCGCAAGTACGGAACCTACGCTCCGACCTTTCCCGACAAGTGTAAAAAATCGGACCTGCTTCTCGCCGAGTTGCTCCAATACCTCGCGGATCATCAGCGCAAGAACGGTTCTTTCGGCGACCCCGTGAACGACACGTTCGCGCCGCTGGCCTTGCTGGCCAGTGGTGAAGCAAAGTACCTGCCCGCCGTCCAGCGAAATGTAAAGTACCACTGCGGCGTGACCCGGGCGGAAGACCTATCGCTGATCAATTGGAGCTACATGAGCGCGGCGATCGTGCTCAGCGAATACTACCTGGCGACGGGCGAAAAATGGGTCCTGCCGGAGTTGCAAAAAGTCCACGATCTCATGGCAAAGAGCCAATACCTTCGCATGTCCCAGATCAATCCCAAGGCGAAGCAATCCCATCCCGATGATTATCCCAAGGGGCCAAAAGACGCACACGGCGGCTGGGGGCATAATCCCGGCTTTGAGGGATACGGCCCTATCGCCATGCTGACCGGACAGGGGGCGATGGCGTACTCTTTGATGCACCGCTGCGGGATCACGATCGATCGCCAGAATCACGACGCCGCTTACGATTTCCTCCAAAGGGGAACCGGAAAAAACGGCTACGTCTGGTACGGCGATAAGCAAGGGGGCGGCCCGAACAACTGGGCCGACATGGGTCGAACCGGCGCTGCCGGCATCGCCAACTTCCTCAGCCCGTACGAGGACGGCGCCTATCAGGAACGAGCGTTGTCACACGCCAAAGTGATCGGCGCGCACCCGCAAAGCTTTCCCGACACCCACGGCTCGCCCATGATGGGCATGGCCTACGCGGCGCTCGCCGCGAGCGTCGATGCCGACAGCTTTCGCAAGCTCATGGACGCAAACCGCTGGTGGTTCACCATGGCCCAGTGCGCCGACGGCACGTTCCACTATCAGCCGAACCGTGACAACTCTTACTACGGCTCCGACTCCCGCATGATCGCCTCGTCCGTGACGGCGTTCATCTTCACGATTCCCAAACGTAGTCTGGTGATGACCGGCAAGGAAACCGCGGCAACGCCTCCACGGGGCGAAAAGCCCGCTGCCCGTAAACCGCTCAAGGTGTTCATCCTGGCCGGGCAATCGAATATGCAGGGACATGCCAGCGTTTCGACGTTCGATTCAATGGCCGACGACCCGCGGACCGCCCCCCTGCTTATGGAGATGCGCGACAAGGAGGGTAAGCCAAAGGTGTGCGAGAAAGTGTGGATTTCGTCGGTCGGCTGCCAGGGGGACGCCTACACCGACTTGACGGAAAGAATGGGAAAGCTGACAGCCGGGTATGGCGCGCCGGAGGACAAGATCGGACCGGAGTTCACGTTCGGCATTACCATGGAGAAGTTGCTGGATGAGCCGATCTTGATCATCAAGACCTCCTGGGGAGGGCGAAGTTTGCATACCGACTTCCGCCCGCCCAGCGGGGGACCTTTTGTCCTGGCAAAGGAAACTCAGGAACTTTGGGACATGAATCCCATGGGTGCCCACGGCATTCCGAAAGCCGAGGAGCGGCCCAAGTTTTGGGCTGAAAAAGCCGCCGCCACCGGCGTATACTACCGCGAGATGATCGCCCACGTGCGGAAGGTGCTCCAGGACATCAAACGCGTCGTGCCCGACTATGACGAGACGCAGGGGTACGAGTTGGCCGGATTCATTTGGTTCCAAGGGTTCAACGACCTCGTTGACGGCGGGGTTTACCCCAATCAAAACAAGGCGGGCGGGTACGACTTGTATGCCGACCTGCTCGGCCACTTCATCCGCGATGTGCGAAAAGACCTGTCGGCCCCAAAGTTGCCGTTCGTGATCGGCGTGATGGGGATCGACGGTCTGAAGGGCGATAAGAAGGAGGGGGAGATGAAGCAATTCCGCGACGCCCAGCGGAAGGTGGCCGCGATCGAGGAGTTCCAGGGGAATGTCGTGGCGGTCGAGACAGCTCCGTTTTGGGACGACGAGTTGGAAGCACTGCAGGTGCGGATGGAGCAATCCTGGCCGAAAGTTGACGCAAAGGTCGCCGAGCAGATAAAGCAGGATCCGAATGCGGAATCGTGGGAGAACAAGATGAAGCTCATGGCTGAGAATTTCTCGCCGGAAGAGTGGCAACGTCTAAAAGGCGTCTCCAACGGTGGCTACCACTACCTGGGAGCCGCCAAGATCCTGGCCCCCATCGGCAAGGCGTTCGCCGAAGCTCTTCTCGAAATCAAAGCGGTCAAATAGCGTCCAACCCGGGCGACAAATGGCGGAGAGGCCGTAGCGGGTAGCCCAACTGTTTCACCGGATACCCAAGGAACTAGTTCCTTGGTCACGTGGTGGCAAGAAGCAACCTATCATTGATTTCCGCCCCAATCCGCAATCATATTACCGCGCGGCAAACCAGGGCTGTATTCCGTAATCGCGTTGCGGTAGAATTCCACCTGACACCGTTCGTCTCCCTTAGGAAGAAACAATACCGGCACATCCCCTATTAGTTGGCCACACGTTGGATCATGACCCACGGGCGGGACCACAGCGAATTATCCTGGGTACACTTTTGTGATAGGTGGAGCGGCGGGGATTCATCCAGCCTCGGGAAACTATTTTTCTTCATTCGCATTTTCGCCGGCCGCTTGTTCCTGGACAATCACAATCCACCCGGTGTCGAGCGCCCCTTTATTTTGCTCTTCGGCGTCTTGCCCCCTGCCGCTAATGAGCACCTCGCTAAAGGCCGCCAAGCGCTGGCCGGCCCGCGTGTCAAAAATCGGATCGCGATAATTCTCAAAAAGCTGGTTGACGGTTTGCGGACCTTTGCCTGGGCTAGTGGTCGCTGATCCCCCGGTGTCGTTGGGTATCTCCGCGCCGCGGGCTTTTTGCTGTTCTTGCCATACCTTGGCCGAACCCGCCCGCAGCAATTGCCCAATCATATCCGCCGCCAAACGGGGCAAATCCCCCGGTTGACGGTCGGGCTTGTCCCCCGCGGAATGATCCAGCACCAGCCCCCGCCGTGGTGCGCCGTCCAAATAATCGTACCGCATATCGGCCAGCACCACGGATTGCCCGGGTAATTTGCTGGCCAACAATCCTCCAAATTCGTTTAGCTCAAGTGACACGCCCAGCACGGCCAGGACCTGGCGATCGGGCGTGCCGGGGTTATCGCTCCAAACGGGGACGGAGAGGGCGATTTTCAGCTTGCCATCGCTTCCCAGGTAGGCCGCGCTATGATGGGGAGTCTCAATAGGGCGAAGCGCCGCCGTCGAGGCGCGCATTTCGGCAAAGTCGCGCCCCTTGCCATGAAAATAATCCCGATGCTCAAAGTTTTTGCCGATGGTTTTGCCATTACCCAGGGGCTGCCGGGCGAGTTGCGTGCCCGTGGCGCTGACCAGGAACAGGGTTTCAAATTTGAGTTGCTTGTCGGTAAATTCACTGGCTAATGATCTTAGCCACCCTTGCAGTTCGGCCACGGTTTCCTTATCGGCGGGTTGGTTGGGATTTGGCTTTTTGCGCAGCAGTTCGATAATCTTGGGCTTGCTGGCTTCCCGTTCCAGCAGTTCCCAGCGGCGGTCAATTTCGCGTCCGACGGTTTCCGCCGCCAGCAGGGCGGACGTCTTTAACCCCGCCCGCCGCGCGGTATCGGCCTTGGCGCGTAGCTCACTTTCAGACTGGGCCAGCGTCCCCAGGCTGATCGCCGACACCGAGGCTAATATCGCCAAACCGGCGAGCGCCGCCCCCAGTGTAATCGCGGCAAATCGGTGCTTGCGCAGCCAGCGCATGACCCGCACGGACCAGGCCTCGCGGTAGACGCTGACCGGCTCATCCGCCAGCCAATGTTCCAGATCCTCGGCCATTTGCAGCGCGGTTTCGTACCGGGCGGCCGGGTCAAATGACATCGCTTTATGGCAAATCGCCTCTAACCCCGGCGGCACATCCGCCGCCACCGAGCGGGCCGGGGGATAATCTCCCCGTTGCACTTTTTCTAAAACGGCAATGGCGTTGGCCCCGGTAAAGGGAACTTTGCCGCACAGCATTTTGTAAAGTAGCACGCCCAGGCTGTAAATATCGGCCCGGCGGTCGACATGGTCGCAGTCGCGGGCTTGTTCGGGGGCCATGTAGGCCGGAGTCCCCGCCGGCCCCCCCGAACTGGCCCCCAGTTGGCTGCCCGAGCTAGGAAGCAAGGTTTGTTCGCCGCTTTGGCGGGCGGTCTCGTCCCGGTCCACGGACATCGCCAATCCCCAGTCCACCACCAGGGTCTCGGCGTATTTGCCCAGCAAGATATTCTCGGGCTTGATATCGCGGTGGACGATGCCGCAGTTATGCGCGTAGGCTAGGGTGTTGCAGATGGAAATAAATCTGCCAAGGAGCGAGCGAAACTCTAGCCCGGTGTGGCGGGACTTTTCCCCCGGCCGCTGCAGGTTATGAAAGCGCAAAATGGCGGCGTCCAGGGTCTCGCCCCGAATAAACCGCATTGCATAAAACGGACGTCCCCCTTCGGACAGGCCCACGCCATGTACCGGCACGATCCCCGGATGGTCCAGCCGGCCGGTGATCTCGGCCTCCAGTAAAAATCGCTCGCGGGCGTAGCTGTTTTGCGCCAAATGCTGATGCATAAACTTAAGCGCCACCTGCCGGTGCAGCCGCAAATCCGTCCCCGAAAAAACCAGGCCCAAGCCCCCTTGCGCGTGAAATTTTAGTCCGCCAAAATCGGTCTGGACGGAGGCCCGCTCGTTGGGGATATGTTCGCGATCCTGGAGGGGTTTGATCGTTTTTTGCGACGAGGGGTGGAGTTCGGTGGAATGATGGTCGCGCAGGCGGCGGTCCATTTTGACCAGAACGGCGATCCGCTCGCGAAGCTGCGGCAGCAATTCCGGCGTGCCAGCGCACAATTCCTCGGCCGAAAGGGTATCGCCGCTTTCGCGGGCAGATTCCCAGCGGTCGAGCAGATCGTCAAGTTGCGATTCCAAATTCATGCCAGCAACAGGGATTGTGCCAAGGCGGGAGGATGTCCCGCAAAAGAAATTCTCTTTGTGAATATAACCAGAAATGACAGATAAATCCCAGGGGATGCGTGCACGAGCAAACCAAGGTTGACCTGCTGGCCCAAGGGTGAGCAGGAAAACTCCGAATATTTTTTCTTAACAAAATAGATAAACTACCCCCCGCTGACCGGCGGGATCAGGGCGACTTCGGCCCGTGGGGGGATGATCTGATCCGGCAAGGCATAGGCCTGATTGACGCTCCAGCGACAATGGGGCAAAGGCTTGGCCAGTTGCGGCATTTGATGGGACAGCCAAACAGCAAAGTCCGCCACCGTGCTCTCCGCTGGTATCTCCAACTGGAACGTGTCATTCCCAGCTAATTCCCGCGCCGCAGCAAATAATTTAAGTGTGATGGTCATGGCTGGCGGCGGAACGCGGAATGCAGGGGGCGGGACGTGGGTCGCGAGTGGCGGGAGACTCTAAATTCCACTTCTCCAAACTCCCCTCAGTATCGCCGTACTCGTTTATACAGCCACCAACCGATGGCTAGCAAGATGCCGTTTCCCAGCCAGACCGCGACACTGGGGATGCTGCCCGATTTGGCCGAATCCACCGCCACGATCAGCAGGGGATAATAGACCACGATCACAGGCAGAAAGCAGATAAAAAAATTAGTGATAAAATCCGCCCGGCGAAACATGACCGACAGCGGCGCTCCCACCGCGACAAAGCAGAGGCAGCTAAAACCATTGGCCCAGCGGCGTTGCGATTCCATTTGCAGGCGGGCGATCTTGCCGCGGGCCTCGGCCAGTTGCTGGCGTTTGGGTTGCCAGGCGGATTCGGCCAAACTGCCAAAATCACCCGTGACCAGGGCCAGGCTGGCGACGGCGGCCAGTTGTGATTCGGTCTCGGCGACCTTTGTCTGTTGTAATTCGATTTCGGCGGGAATTTTGGACATTGGCAGATCGCTGGGGCTGCCTCCCCCGCCCCCCTTGCGGGTCGATTCGTCCAAGGGGACCACCCGTTCAATCAGGCCGGGGATTCGCCCTTTGGTCGAGCCAAATTCATAATCCGAATCCCGGCAAATCAGTGTCAGCGTGTTTTCCGCCGGATTGGCGCGGATCTCCGCTTCGGTGGCGTTCAGCGTGTAGGCCGGGCTATCCAAATTGGCCTGGAATGTCAGCGTGGGGTTGATCAGGCGTTTTCCCTCCACCCGTTGCACATTGATCGAAAAGCCTTTGGTGGTGAACGAGCGCTGTTGGGTGAGTTTGGCATAGGCGATTTCCTCAACCGATTCCATGACCACCCGCCGAATTCCTTCCCGTCCCCAGGATACCGCCAGATCATTCAGCCAGACCGTCCAAAAGCTCAACAGCACCGCGCACATGAGCGCCGGGGCAAAGAACACCCAGGGCGTGATACCCGCGGCCTTGACGGCGATAACCTCGTTACTGGCCGCCAGACGACCATACACCACGCACGCGGCAAAGAGGACCGTTGCCGGGACGGCAAAGCGCAGCGCCTCGGGCAGGATGTACGGCACCAAGAGCAAGATTTGTTTCAAACCCAGTCCCTGCAATTGGGCCTCGCGTAGCAGACCCACCACGATCATAAAGAGGGTCATCGCCAGCAGACTAACCGCTAGCGTTTGCAAGAACTCGCTCAGGATATAGCGGGTGAGGATTTTCATCGCGGCGGCAGTGTAACGTATTCCGCCGGACGGGAAAAGCGCGCTTCGGTGGTGACGCCGGGAGGCGGCGCCCTATCCACAGGGGAAAGGAACGCCATATGGCCAAAAAAGTCCTGGCTTAGGAGATTCGGGCCGTCTGGAGGTCTCTTTTTAACGTGAAAACACCAGAATTCCGTGGATGTGCCGTGTTTTTCATGCTTTTGGCATATTTCGCCATGCGACGCCTATTGGGCCGAATCCCTTCAGATAGCGCCATGGGATCAATTGCCATAACCGCTAGAGTCGCTGCCTGTGGTAATCTTTTTTGCGCAGTGTATTCATTTGCTAGCAATTGCCGATGGATTAGGCGAATCGCCGAATCGCGCCTCCTCCCCGTTTATTTGCCAGCAGGTGTTCTGTGTCGCGTTCCCTGAGTCTGATTTTGCCGGTTCACAATGCCCAAGCCACCCTGGCCCGCGATTTAGAGCAAATTTTGGAATTTTTGCCCGATGTCCTGCGGGACTTTGAGATTTTGGTGATTGACGAAGGTTCCCGGGATCAAACACGGGAAATAGCAGCGGACTTTGCCGCGGTTTATCCGCAAATTCGCGTGGCCACGGCGGGAAGTTCCGCCAGCGCCCTGCACCACGGCATTCAACTAGCCCGGGGAGAAATGGTCATGGCTCATGACGGACACAGCCCGATGCGCGCCGACCAGATTGTACGCCTCTGGCAGGCGGAGCAGGATCGCCCCGGGCAAATGGGAGGGATATCCCCCTCGGCCGAGGTCTACACCCGGACCACGCCCACGGCCACGATCAGTCTACCCGCGCAAAGCGCGTTGCGGGGGGGCTTTCAGATTTTAGATCCCCGCTTTACAAATCGGTTGCGTGAATCCGTCGCGCGGGTGAGTTCGCTCAAGTGGCTGGATGCGCCAGCCCGCATCACCCGGCAAGATAGCGTCGCCGAAGAAAAAGGTCCGGCCGGGCAGTCTTCCCCGGCTCCGGCCAAGAAACCCAATTATCTGACGATGCTGCGGGAACGGCTGGAGCAACTGAGCTGGAGTGAATAGCCCAGCACCCTGGCGAGGATGGGGGCTATTGGATTAGCCGCTTGACACACATCGATTCAACGTTGTTGCGGCCAACTCATGCTGGCCGGAGGGGAAGCCTGGCGGTTAATCCCACCAGCGGAAGGAAGCATGTTCCGCCCCGCGCTGTTTGCCGCAAAGCCTCCGGCGTTTGCCAAATTTTGCGGCGGGGTTGAGAGTCCGCCGGGGGACTGTTTTTCCGCCGCCAAGCGAGCCAGAAATTCGCGCGAAGCGTGCGGCAGCACGATCACCTGGCCCTGTGCCTCTAGCGAATCATGGGGGCGCACGATCACAATCACCTCCGCCGCGCCGGGTGCCTCAGAGCCCGTTGGAAGCTGATTTTCAGCCAGGGGGACACTCCGCACTGTCGCGGGATCAAGGGGGCGCGCGGGGAAATCAGCAGGAAATAGGGGATTTTGCGCAATCGCGGCGCTATTTGGCAACTCGTCGTCGGTTGGCTGCCAATTGGTGGGGATCGCGGCATTACTAGCAAAGCGGGCTTCCCGATCCGCCAGCGGCATCGCCGCCGGCATGGCGGGGGGCGTTTGCAAAGCCAGACGGTCCAATTGCTGGTGCGGGGCCGGGGCCGGAACATCCGGACGATAAACAAAGCCCAATCTGGCACGATCCAGCAATTGATGCACGGCCGCCACGCCCGCGTACAGGCCTTCATTGTCTTCCTTGTCGGCGGCATTGCAGACGCCAATAAGTTCTCCCCGCAGATTAAACAGTCCCCCGCCGCTGCGCCCTTGCGCCGGTTGTCCCGCCACTTGTAAATTGTGCGGACCCAGGTATTTATCGATCGAGCGCAATTCCGTGGGAAATGCGGCGACATCCTCGCCATGTTCGCAGCCGGTGGCCAAGACAGCGTCCCCCGCGCGAATCGCATCCTTGCTGGCGGCGACTTTGGCCACGGTCACCGACTGCGCCACCGGGACTGTTAATATCCCCACATCGCTTTTCAAGTTATACAGCAGCAACTTGGCGGGGACTTGTTGTTCGGCGCCGGGACCGAAAAAGTCAACTAACACACGGGATTCAGGGGTCCATTCTCGAAAGACATGCCCACAGGTCAGAACCAGGGCTTCTCCTTCGCGACAGTCGACCACGGTGCCGGACCCGTACGCGCGTCCTTTGGCATCATGCAGGGTCAGGCGAACGCTGGCCGACATCAGTCGTGGCCGCCATTCTTGCCAGGGATCGCCCTGTGGCCCCCCGGAAAGTGACGTCAGCACGGTCAGCCGCGGCGCGATGTTTTCACTCCCTAAGGCGGGTTGGGTGAATTGTAATTGCACATCGGCGGAGGACTGGACTGGTGGGGGAGATGCGGCTGGTGGGTGCTCTTGTTGAACTAAAAGCCGTCGGGCCTGTTGTTGACGTGTTTGCAGCGCTACCCCTTGTTGATACAACGCGGTTAATTCCGCGGTTGTCGCGCGACCAACTTGGCGGGCAACCTCTTGCCCGTTGACGGTCATAATAAAACAGGGGATTGGACCAACCCGCCGTCCCCGCGCCAAGTCGGGCTGCTGGTCCACATTAATCACTTGGATAGGATAGCCCTGCGACTGAAGATCCCGCACGATGGGGTCCATTTCGCGGCAAGGGCGGCAGCGGTCCGACCGAAAATCGTACAGCACCAGTTCTTCACCCGCGGCGGCAACCGTGGCAAATAATAGCAGCAACGGCCAAAATCTCATGGTCCCTCCCTGGACGCGAAAACCCGCGCTAAGTCACGTCTCCGCTTGTACCCCGACATCCCGGCGGGGCCTCTGATTTTTAATTTGGAAAAGTTGCGCAAGATTTGCAGTTTGCGGTAACTTTGGCGGCAAATTGTGTCGTGAAAAGCGTCTCCCCGCAAGATCAATCCCGCGCTTGTGGCTGCGTTGTCGCAACGAGGACTCGGATGCTAGCAAATAAAACGCGCACCCGTAAAAAGTCGGGTTTTACAGCGTTTTTCAGGCACTTTGGGACCAGTTATCCAAGTTTTTACTAATTATTACGTATAGGTAATTCTGAAAAAACTTGCCGATTGCGCCGGTAGTAGCGGATTTTTGGATTTTTCCTTCCGATGAATGAAATAGCGGTCCATACCTTAGCCGCCCGTCTACGACTAGGGAAATGACTGCAAAGACACCGCTCTGGTGCTTGCCGAGGACTATTGCTTGTAGGATAGGAAAGGCCCAGCTATGCCCGTGATTTTTCCCGGATGTGTCATCAATTGTTCACTGTGGCGCCGCATGGCCCTCTGTGTGGGTTTAGCGGTTGTGCTGTGCCATTCTCCCCCGCCAGGAGGGGCCGGCGAAGTGCTCGGCCCCGGGCATGCGGGACCGGTCAGTTATCCTGTGCATTTGGTGCAACCATCTATTAATCCCAATCAACTAACGCCGCCGGGGCTGCGGCCCGTACCGGATACCAAATTTCCAGAAATCACCAGTGGTCCCGCGGGATCCGCCAATTCCTCTTCCTCCGCCACGAACGGGAATTTGTCAACGACGGAAGGGCAGACCCCTCCGCTTCCTGGAACATCGGTGCTAAGTGGCACTAGTTTAGAAAATCAACAGCAGGCCTTTGCCCTAAATACGGCCGCTAATAGCGCGCGGGCGACAAACTGGCTTAATGAAGCGGAGGCAGCGCACCAATTGGCCCCCCCCCGGGTCGATACGGTGTGGATGCCCGCCAACTGCCAATGCGCCGACCCGGATTTTTGTCCCAAGCCGCCACCCCATTGCCTGCCATTTAGCGTAGAGGCAGGGGGCATCGTGCTAGAGCGTAACCGCACAACCATCCCCGAGAATTTTCCCACAATCTTTGGAGCGACGCTGGCCAGCGTGGATCGCCTGGACGAGGAATTGGTGCCGCGCTTTCGCCTGGTGACCTATGGTCCTAACGGTTACGATGTCGAAGGGATTTACTTTGGCACGCGGGCCTGGCACGAGCAAGCCCTGGTGACCTGGAATGGCGTGACCGCGCCCCTTCTCTTTGACGCACAATTTCACAATGGAGAACTAAATCTTTTGCGCCACGCCAATGACTGGCTAACATGGTTGGTGGGAGCGCGATACATGGAATTTGGCGAAGAATTGGGCTTTCGCACCGCGGTCGCGGGCGCGCCCATCGTGTTTCAGTGGGAATCTTATAATTACCTTATCGGTGCCCAGGTTGGGGCCAAAGCTCTTTTGTTCAATTGGCAAGATCGATTGGAATTAGAGGCAATGGGAAAAATCGGGCTGTTTCACAATGACTCGCATACCGAACAGGTTGTGGTCACGACAGGCACCATCACCAGCCGCTTTCGCAATGAACTACAACAAGAAGTCGGCATGGGGGAGGTCAGCCTGATTGGTACCTGGCGGATTTATCCGCAATTCGCTATTCGCGGCGGGTATCAGTACATTTGGATTGATGATATCTCCCAGGCGTTCGAAGGGGGCCTGGATGGCCAGGGCCTGACCAATATGCGCATCTTTGGCGGCATGCTGGGGGCCGAGGTCCGCTGGTAACTCCTGCTCCCCGAGTTTTTCACCGCCGGGGGTCTATCCCCATCCCTTCTCAAAAATTCCCCCTGATTTTTCGGCGGGGAATTTCCGTTTTCCTGCTTTAGGCGTTAAAATGGGCCAGCGTCCAGGTTGGCCCAATATTATTGCCTTTCAGGAATCTTGTTTATGCCCATGCGTTTGATGCTTCCCCTGCTGGTGCGGTTGGGCCGTCTGTTTTTTTGTGGCGCGCTGCTCGGTCAGGCGCTTGGTTTGATTGCCGCGGAACCACAGGCCACCTCTCCCTCCGCCGAACTTAAAAAAGGGGAATGGCATTCGCTGTTTAACGGCCAGGACCTGACCGGCTGGACCCCCAAGATCCGGGGGGAAAAGCTGGGCGAGAACTGGGGAGACACCTTTCGCGTGGCGGATGGCCTGTTGCAGGTGCGGTACGACAAGTACGACCAGTACAATGAAAAATTTGGCCATCTGTTTTACAAGGACAAATTTTCCCACTATCGCTTTCGGGTGGAGTACCGCTTTGTGGGGGATCAATGCCCCGGCGGTCCCGGCTGGGCGATTCGCAACAGCGGCATCATGCTGCATGGGCAGGACCCCGCCACGATGACGCTCGATCAGGATTTTCCCGCTTCATTAGAGGCCCAACTGCTGGGGGGAGACGGCAAAAACGACCGCACCACGGGAAACCTGTGTACGCCGGGAACAAATGTGGTTTTAAACGGCAAGCTCTTTTTGCCGCACTGTGTCAACGCCAAGTCCAAAACTTATCATGGGGACCAATGGGTCACCGCCGAAGTCGAAGTCCACGGCAATAAGCTGATCAAGCATCTTATCAACGGTGAAACCGTGATCGAGTACACCGAGCCGCAGTTGGATGATCGAGATGGATCGGCGCAAGCCTTGCTCAAGGCCGGTCAGCCAAAAATGCTCAGCGAGGGGACGATCAGCCTGCAATCGGAAAGCCACCCGATCGACTTTCGCAAGATTGAAATCATGATTCTCGACGAGTAACTAGGTCGGGATTTGAGGAGGGATAATCCTTGCGGGCCGAGTCTTGAGTTTTCCAATTTCTTCCAGTTAACATCCGCCATGTCCTACGAATTTCACGAATTTGAACGGCTAAAATGCGATTTTGAAGTGCTGCGCGACAGCCTGAGCAGTTCTCCCGCCAGCGATGAAATAAAAGTCTTGCAGCATGAAGTCGCCGAATTGCGTTTATATCTGGCGGGACTGATCAAGGTCTTGCAGCAAAAAAATACGGTTACCCTACCGGAACTGCAAGAATGGCTGGGCTTTTTGGACCAATCCGACGGCGCAAAGGATCACGAGTTTCGCGGTAATCCCCTGACAGGCCAACCGGCGAAACCCGCCCAAGAGCAAAAAACGCCGGAAGCGTTTTTGAATTGGCTTTCCACGGTGGACCTGCCCAAGCCAAAATCAGAAACACCGTGACAGGCAATCACGGCCTGAGATCTTGATTCCGGCTCGTTGAAATTTGAAATGTCAGCATTGCGCTACGTACCCTTTGTAAATATCTAGCCTCACTAAATTTCCATACTCCCATGCCACGCGCTCTCCTCGGCGGACTGGTTTTATTGCTGTTTTTACCTGAGTTGATACAGGCCGATAACTGGCCCACGTGGCGCGGCCCGCGGGGCAATAGCGTCAGCACCGAACAAAATCTGCCGCTGGTGTGGAACTCCGCCCGGGGCGTGGCCTGGAAAACCGAAATTCCCGGCTGGGGGACCAGCACTCCCGCCATCTGGGATAAATGGTTGTTTGTCACTTCCCAGCATGAGCGGGATTTATTGCTGCACAAACTGGACAAAGTGACGGGGCAAATCGTCTGGTCAAAAACCGTCGGTCAGGGAGATGTGGCCCGCGCTCCCCTGCAAAAAAAATCCGACACGGAACGCCAATCCCAAAAATTCCATGAATTGCACAATCTGGCTAGCCCTTCTCCCGTAACGAACGGCCAGGTGGTGGTCACGCACTTTGGCAATGGCGACCTGGCGGCGTATGACTTTGACGGCAATCAATTGTGGCATCGCAACCTGCAGGCCGATCACGGACCTTATACCATCTGGTGGGGCCACGCCAACAGTCCGGTGATTTTTGAAGACATGGTCATTAGTGTCTGCATGCAGGACAACCTGGTCGGAACGGGCGCTCCCCCGGCCGCCAGTTATCTCGTCGCGCATGATGTGCGCACGGGGGATGTTCGCTGGCACACGCCCCGCGCCACCCAGGCCACCGCCGAAGAATGCGACTCCTACACCACGCCGTTGTTACGCCAGATAGGCGACCGCGTGGAATTACTCCTTATGGGAGGAAACCAGCTCGACGCCTACGATCCCCGCACCGGGAGGCAGCTTTGGGCCATTCCCGGATTGACCGGCGGACGGACCGTGACTGGGCCGACCTTGCATGGCGATGCCTTTGGACAATATGTGACGACCACTATCGGGATGAAAGGCCCCATGTTGACGTTTAAACTGCCAGCCGCCGATAAGCCCCTTGCCGGTGAACAAAACAAAGGCAAAATGACCGCCTGGCGCCACGACAAGGGGACCCCCGATAGCGCTTCTCCCGTGGTGTGGGAAAACCTGCTGTTTTATGTGACGGACGATGGCATTGTGCGGGCTTTTGATAGTCAAACCGGCCAGCCCAAATGGCAGGAACGCCTACCCGGCCAGTATAAGGCCAGTCCGCTTGCGGCCGATGGGCGAGTTTACTTTGTCAATCAATCCGGTTTGACCACGGTTCTGGCGGCGGGAACGCGCTATGAAAAACTGGTGGAAAACCAGCTTGACGACCAGTTTATTGCCTCGCCAGCGGTCAGTGAGGGGCGGATCTATCTGCGGGGCAAGCAAGCTCTGTGGTGCGTGGGCAAAGAATAAGCCGCGCGCCGTTGTGGCGGCAATCTTATCTTTTAATGAAGACATACCGGGCCTTGCCATCCTTACAACCGGCAAAGTCCCCCCGGGCGCTTACTTTTTGCATCATGCGCGTCGTAAATTCTCCCCATGTTGCCAAAATTCATGCTACGTTTCGATAGCGTTGGAAATACTGCGCGCCGCGCGCTCCTTGCGCGTGGGCTGGACCGTAAACTTTGGGAGTTGGCCGGAAGCCGGCTCGCATGTCCCCTCTTGCCTCTTTTTATCGCTGGTGGATCGGCACGGCCTGCCTGCTATGGTTGGCGGGGTGCGCTATGCCTTCCCGCGCGCCTGTCGCGACGGGAACGCCGGCGGTAACCGGGGCTCCCACGGCCAACCTCCCCGCCCCCACGCTGGTAACCGCCGTGGCCCAACCGGGCGTCACCCTCGTCCCGGGAAGGCTTGTGGCTCCGGTGGGCAACGAAGTTCTCTTGGTCAGCGCAGTGCATCAAACAGGCCGTCCCCAGGCCCCCTACCAGCGGGTGGAGTGGCTGCTCAGTCCCAATAGCGTCGGGACGTTCTTATCTGTGGCTAGTAGCGATAAACCGTATGTGGTGCAACTGTTTGGCGGGGCAAATCCCCGTAAACTGGATAACAACTACGCGGTAAGCGAAACAGCCGCCGTGGCCCGTGTGCTTAATCGGGGGACCGCTATCACGACCGATGACGTGTCAATTCTGCCCGGACAAGCCTGGCTTACGTTGACTTCTCCCGTGGAAGGGGTCAGCTTTGTCACCGCGTATGCCCCAGAAATCACCGGCACCCTGACCAATCGCCAAACCGCCGCCATCTATTGGGTGGATGCCCGCTGGGTGTTATCGCCCACGCAGACCGCCGCTGTCGGCGGGCCGGCGGTGGTGACCGCGACGGTTTTTCGCCAATCGACCGGCCAACCGGTGCCCAACTGGCGGGTGCGGTTTACGGTAGGGGGTGGTCCGCCGGTCAATCTATCCGCCGCGGGCGCCCAATCCGCCGAGGTTACGACGAACGCGCAAGGCCAAGCGAGTGTTGAACTGACGCAGGTCACTCCCGCCGCCGCCACAAACGTCTTGACCGTGGAACTCATTCGTCCCGCCGAGGCGACCCCCGGCGCGGTGGAGCCACTGACCGTGGGGACCGCGCAAACGCAGGTTGTATGGACCGAGGGGGCAATTTCCCCGCCTGCGCAAACCCCGGCGGTGCCGGTGCCCCCCACCACCCCCCCGGTTACAACGCCCACCGTTCCCCCCGCCGTCAGCCCGATTCGTTTGACGCTGGTTGGGCCTCGTTCGGGGCCTGTTAATACGCCCGTGCGGTTTCAATTGGATATTACAAATGTGGGATCGACGGCATTAGAGAATGTGGCATTAACAAATCGCTTGGATCCCGGTTGGCGGCATAGCACGGGGTTAAGTACGATCAAACGAACGCTTCCCGCGATCCAGGCGGGACAAACCGTGACGGTGCCGATCGAGATCTTGCCCACGCAGGCGGGGCGTTTGTGCCAGTCCATCACCGCCGAAACCGCCAGCGGTCAACCGGCGACGGTCCGCGAGTGTTTTGACGCGTTGCCCGCGGCGGGCACGGGAACGGTCACCCCCGCGCCAGTAAATCCCGGCGCGCCGACCAATCCCAACGTCAATCCGGCCAATCCCAATCCTCAATCTGGCCAATCCCAATCCTCAATCTGGCCAGACGCCCGAAAATACCGGATTACGGATCGCGCTCAATAGTCCCGTCCGCGAAATGGCGGTCGGCGAAGAACAGACATTCAGCGTGGAAATCGCCAATACCGGCGATGTGGCCATCCCGGAACTTCGCGTGGTTTTGCGCATTGATGAACAGTTCCAGCTCACTCAGACACGTTACCAGGAAGAGCGATATGGTTTTCAGCGCGATCCGGTCAATCGCACCTTTAATTATGTCTTTAAAAACCTACAGCCCAAGGAATCCCTGAATAAGCCACTGGATTTTGTCTTGCGGGCGGTGCGACAAACAGCCCCCAATCAACAGGCCCGGATCGATGTGACGGTTACCGCGGGGGGTGTGCCGCTGGCGGACCAAAAATTACTGGCGATCACGCCCCCGCGGGCGGCGTCAGCTACGGCGGGGAGCCGGACGGACTTGGCCCTCACGCGGGATAATCCGCCGCAAATCCAATTGGGCACCCGGCAAAAAATCTCCATTGTTCTAAGCAACAGCGGCAGCGTCGCCGACAAAAATGTGCAACTGCTGGTCTCCCTACCCGATTTGGTAACGTTTCAAGAAACCGACATCACGTCCAAGGTGCGGATGAGCATTGAGGGGAATGTGGTACGGTTCGATCCGTTGCCGGAATTGCCCGCGGGGCAGAGCGTGCTGGTCACGATCGGCTATCAAGCGGCCAAGGTGGGAACCGGCCAATTTACGGCCAGATTTGTCAGCCAGGAACAACCCCAGGGCCAAACCCGCACGGAAAATCTACAGGTGTTTGATAATCCGTAGGGTAGTGGATAGTGGATAGTGGATAGTGGAGAACGCCACCCCGTCTCTCGTCTCCCGTCTCCCGTCTCTCGTCTCCCGTCTCTCGTCTCCCGTCTCTCGTCTCCCGTCCCTCGTCTCCCGTTCCGCCGATATCATCGGCGGCTTTGTAAAGTCCCGGCCGGTGGACGGAACCTACACCTCCACCTTTTGCACGGTGACCGAATCGACCCGCCCATCTTCCATATGGGCGATGCGGTCCCCAAATTCAAAGATGCGATTATCGTGGGTGACCACCACGACCGCGCGGTTGGGTTGGACGGCGACTTGTCTGAGTAATTGAATGACCAGGCGGCCATTTTCGGCATCGAGGGCGGCGGTCGGTTCGTCGCAAATGATGATCGCCGGATCATGCACCAAGGCCCGCGAGATCGCCACGCGTTGTTGCTGTCCACCGGACAGTTCATTTGGCAAGGCATGCTGGCGATTTTCCAGGCCGACCATCGCCAGAATTTCCCGCGCGCGGCGCAGGGCCACGCCGCGGCGATAGCCCAAAATGATCAGCGGTATGGCCACATTCTCGCACGCGGTCAGCGAGGGGAGCAGATTGTACTGCTGAAAGACAAAGCCGATATTCTTGCCGCGAAACCGGACTTTTCGCCCCCCCCACAGCCGCGTGATATCGGTCCCCAGGACTTGCACCTCACCCGACGTGGGATCCAGAATGCTGGCGATAATGGATAACAGCGTGGTCTTGCCGCAACCGCTTTCTCCGACCAGCAGCACCAATTCGCCAAAAGGAACATCCAAGTCCACTCCGCGCAAAGCCCGCACTTTAGCGCCGCCGGAGCCAAATTCCTTAACCACATTGCGGCAGACGATGGCATTAGTCGGTTGAGTCACCACCGAAATCCCCGAATTGAATCGTGTTTTGTGATACGTCCGTGAGTGGTAGGCAAACCGAAATCATCTGAGTGCTGCTCTGTGACTTCTACACGAATCCATGAATAAAATATTTCTGTCCCTTGCTAACGCGGCGGGCTAGGTTGTTCCCTGGCTGACGCGGCGGGCTGAATAATGACGCGGCTGGGTAAAAATTACTTTGGCTCTTCCACGGTGGCGGGTAATGGCACGATCGCGTCTTTGCCATCGGGGGTAACTTTGATCGACGCGGTCCATTCGACGCTACCCGTTGTGCAGATCCCCTCGGGGCCTCCTTTGCAGATGTAATAATTCAGCGACACCTTCACGGTATCCTGGCCCATATCCGCCGCCAGTTTTAAGGGAATAACAAAGGTTTCCATTCCCTCGGTGTTTTTCCCCGCTTCGCCCAGGACCGTGCGATCAACGGGGCCGGTCTCTCCCTCTACTTCGACATAGTATATCGCCGGAGCCAGATTATTGATTTTCCAATCCGTTGGCAGGGTAAGTTGAACTTTCAACTCTAATTGACCCTCCACGGGTTTAACCGTAACCGCTTCCAGCTTGATTTGTTGGGGATTGCGAAATTTGGGCTTCTTGGGCGGGTTGGCGGCCTCCATCACGGGAGCGGGAGGTTGCAGCCCCGCTATCGCCAGGGTTCCAGTGGTGCCGTCGGCCAGGTCAATCACGCGGATCAGGTGATTATTTGTATCGGCCACGTAGACTTTTCCAGCGGCCACGGCCAAGCCCGCCGGTTCGTCAAATTCGGCCAATTTGCCGTCAGTTTTCCCCGGTTTGCCGGTCCCCGCCAACGTGGTAATCGATTTGGCGGTCAGATCGATTTGCTTAATTTTGTTGTTGTACGTATCGGCCACAAAGAGTTGATTTTGATCCGCCGCCACGCCCAGGCAATGCTGCAGGCGGGCTTTTTCCACGGGACCATCGACATCTCCAAAGACAAACAAGGCGTCTGGCTGGTTGGCGGCCCCGACAATGGTGCGGACCTTCCCCTGCGGATTATCAGGAAGGGGAACACCGCGAATGGCGCTCCCCTCGGAATCGGCCACAAAGAGTTCTTGCCCCAGGATCGCCAAGCCACTGGGTTGGGCAAAGGCGGAGCTGCCGCGTTGAAAGGGGCGTTCAGGCAACAGCGCGCCATCGCTAAGGTGTTCGCGTCCGCTGCCGGCGTAGGGGCCGATTTCGGACTGGTCCAGGGGCATGCGCCAAATTTGGTGTGGTCCGGCCATGGCAATCAGCAAATCCGTCCCCACCAGTTTAACGTCCCAGGGACTATTCAGGCTGGTTTTTAACGGCGGCCCGACAAACCGCTCAGGGAGTTTGGCAAACGGGCTAAGGAGCATTTCCTCCGTCAAGCCCGGCCAGGGAAGGTGGCTCTGGCGCCCATCTCCGGCGATGGTCGTAACCGTTTGCTGGGCAAGGTCGATTTTGCGCAGCAGATGGTTGTCGGTATCGGCCACATAGAGGGTGTTATCCCGCAGATCCAACCCCTGCGGATTTTGAAACGTCGCCAGCGAAAAATTTCCATCATCCCGCCCGGCAACTCCCTTGCCAATGATTTGGAGCAGTTTGCCCGTCAAGTCGGTCACGATAATGCGGTGGTGGTTGCTATCGGCGATAAACAACCGGCCCCCGGGGGCGTCGGCCAGGATTTTGCCGGGAAAACGCAGCGGGGTTTTGGCCGCTTTGCTCGCTTCCAGGGCAAAGTTTAACGGCTTTTTGTCAAGAAGTTTGTTTTGCTCATAATAAGGAAGGGCCGTTTTGAGAAATTGATCCAATGATTCAAAATCAACTTCGCCGCTGTGCACTCCCACCAAGTTTCCCTCTGGGTCGATAATTCGCAGACTGGGCCAGCTATTAACAAAATACGTGTCCCATATCTTATGCTCGGCGTCGTTCACCACGGGGTGTTCAATGTTGTACCGCAGGATCGCCTCGCGGATGTTGGCCGTGTCTTGCTCGGTGTCAAATTTGGCCGAATGAACGCCGATCACCACCAATTCACCAGGATAAGCCTGCTCCAGCTTCTTTAGCTCCGGTAAAATATGCAGGCAATTAATGCAGCAGTAGGTCCAAAAGTCCAGCAATACAAACTTACCCCGTAAATCGCGAATATCCAGCGGCTCGGCCGTGTTCAGCCACTGAGCACCTATATTTAGCGATGGAGCCTTGATCCGCCGGGGAAAGGGATGCGGCAACGGCCCTGCCGCAACACCAGCCGGGGCGGGATTAGCCTGGGGCGCGGCGGGCTCCGCGGCGGGAGTGTTGCTGGCGGCGGGAGGCGTGTCCGCTGCCGCCGGAGTTTCGCTTTGTGCTGCGGCGGGCAATGCAGGCTCGGCGGCCCAGATAAGGCTACAAAGCAAGCAGGCCAGAGCCAGTCCCCAGCCCCCTGGAATGACGGTTTTTACCGAAATGGCGAAGGATGGATTAATCCCCACCCCCTGTTTTCCCCTCATCGATGTAAAATTCCACATGCGGCTAATTCCTTGCATGTTGAGAGCTAAATGGCGGTAAAAATGACGTCTGTCCAGAGAAGGTCAAAATTTGGGTTCGAGGCTGTGGCTGCCAGGGGGCCTGAACACCCCCTTAATTTACTGGTTGGAATGGGACTTTCGCAAATCATTCCCGTCAAAAGAGAGCGAAAAACTCTCATTCTTCCCGGCGCGTCCGAAATAACGGACGGGAGAGTCCAGATCCGCTATTTTGCGCATATCCCCTAGGGTCCGATTTATACTTGTGATAGGCATGCCTGGCATGAATGTTACAAACGCTGTGCTAGCGAAGAATTCGTAGAACTTATCTAAGGAATAGGTAAAATTTTCCGGTTTCGGGAAGTTTTATTCCGAAATGGTAAGGGTAATTGTGAGAATGTGGCTATCGACGTTGACACCCGCCCCGAATCGCCCTAGATTGCGCTATAGAGGCAAATTGCAAAGTTATATCTTAAATCTTACTTCCTAACACAATTTTTTGTTCATCCCATTGCGACGCATCGAGGGATGGAATTCGTCGCTGGCAGGAGATGTTTTTGTGCGTTTCTTCGCTTTGACTATCTTGGTGGTGTGCGGAATCTGCTCGGTTGGGACCGTTGAGTGCCAAGCCGAAGATTGGGCACGTAAAATGTTCTCCCAAACCAGCCACGAATTTGGCACGGTGGCGTTTGGCGCAAAGACCGAGTTTCGCTTTAAACTAAAAAATCTGTATGTCGAAGACCTGCACATCACCGGCGTGCGCAGCAGTTGCGGTTGCACCACCCCCGCGATTGTCCTTCCCGGTGAAAGCAAGCCGCTCAACGAACTTACCTTAAAGACCTACGAATCCGGCGAAATCCTCGCGACATTTAACACGCACAAAATGACGGGTTATAAATCCGCGACCTTGACGGTGACGATTGACCGCCCGTTTCCCGCGGAAGTGCAATTGCAGGTAAAGGGTCAAATCTTGACCGAGATCGCGGTAAATCCGAATTTTGTCGATCTTTCCACCGTCAACCAAGGGAGCGCCGCCGAAAAGGTGGTCACTGTCACCCGGACCGGCCGCCGCGACTGGAAGATTAACGATGTGCGCTGCGTTAACACGAACTTTGAAGTGGAAGTCGTGGAAAAAGCCCGTACGCTATCATCGGTAAATTACGACCTGAAAGTGCGTCTGAAAGAAAATGCGCCCGCCGGCGTCATTAATGATCAGTTGGTCCTGGTTACTAATGACGACCGCATGCCGCAATTTCCCATTCAGGTTCAAGGAGAGGTAAAACCCGAAATCAGCCTAACCCCCAATTTATGGATGGCTGGCTCGCTTAACCCCGGTGACGAAGTAAAACGGGTGTTGGTGGTCCGCAATAATCGCCAGCAACCCTTCAAGATTGTCAATTTGTCCTGTGAAGACACGGGCGTTCAATTTAAACCCTTAAACGTCGATTCTCCGGCAAAACCGACCCACATTATTCCCATCACGTTGGTGGCCCAAGCCACCCCTGGCAAACAGTCGGCCAAATTGCGGATTGAAACCGATTTGGGCGCTCTACCGCAAGAAATGACGATCACCTATTTGGTGCGCGGCACGCCGACAACGAATCCCCCGCCAGCAGAGGGGGGAACCAATAACCAAGTAGGAAACCAAAATCAGAACAAACCCGCGGTCAAATCCGAGGCGACCACGGCCAAGCCGAACACGGGTGCGGCGGTCAGTGTTATGAAACAAATCACCCCCGCCGCCTCGGGCGCCGTGGCGACAGACACACAAGTGGCCGTAGTGGGTAATTTGGTCGCGGAAACGGCAAATTTGCTTCCTGACGCAACTGCCCCGATTACCGTGCAAAAACCGATCACCGACGCCGCGGTTCAACCCGCCACCCAACCCACCGCGGTTCAAGGCAGTTCCGCGGCAAATCGCAATCCTTCCCCCCCCCGCACTCCCACTCCCCCGAGGCGTCTCTTTCGCAATCGATAATGCGGACCAGGAGACTGCGTTGGCTGTTTATTATGGTTGGCTGTTCATTATGTGGTTGGCAGTAGCATAAGAATAAAGCCAAATTCAACGCGTTAATCCAATTGCCGCAATTGCTTTTGGGCGTTTGCCAACTCTTGGCGGGCTTTTTGTTCGGCGGCTACCGCGGACTCGTGTGATTTTTCAGCTTTGTCCAGGGAATCCCGCAGTTTCTCGCTAGGTTCGTCGGTTTTTTCCAATTCCGCGCGCAGCTTTTCGACTTCTTCGTTGGTGGCCGCCTGGGATTTTTCCGCGCTAGCCAGAGCTTCTTGTAGTTGTTGAATTTTTTCGCGCAGACGGTCGGCGTTTGTCCCTTGCAACTCGGGCCCGGCGGGATGTTTACCCGTTTGCAATTCGCGCAAAGCCTCTTGGACCACGTTGGCGGGGAGGGCATAACTGGCCACGCGATCCGCCCGTGCAATATTGATTCCCGCCACTTTGCCATCCAAATCCACCACCGGTCCCCCGCACTGATAAGGCCGTAGCACCGTGTCATGTTGCAAGGCCTGGGCAAAGCCGCCGCGCCGCTCGCTCAGGTCGCCCGCCAGGCGTTCATCTTCTGTCCTGCGAAATCCGCGGGCTGTTACCGGGCGGCCGGTTTCGGGTCGGCCTAGCGTCGCGCCAATCTCCAGCTTCGTCCCATTTCGTAGGATTTTTAGGCTTAGTTTTTCACCAGGACGAAAATTGCCAATCAACTCAATCATCGACTCGCGGGATTTTACCTCCCACTCGTTGACCTGCAAAATCACGTCATTCACCAGTAGTCCCGCCTGCTCCGCGGCGCTCCCTTCCAGGACTCGTTCGATTTTTGGACCGCGATCGGTCTGCCCCAGCAAAATACCCAAAATGCCGCTAGGGGCGGAAATTTTTCGCGGAGCGACACTGACCACGCCCAGGGCCACGACATCGCCGTTACCATCGGGCGTAATCAGGAAATTTCCCAAGGGGGGTGTTTCAGCCTTGCGCCAGTCCGCGGGAGCAAGGTTGGGGGCGTCGATTTTTCCCAGGGCCAGGTCATGTTCCCGCAGGACGCCTAGAACGGTGAGGGGGTATTTTTTGCCACCCGCCACCTGGCAAGTAATGTGCCCCTTTAATTGGCTGGCTTTGGTCAAAATTTGCCCGTCGGCGTTGACGATCAGCCCCAGCGTCGCGGGCTCGTTATCACAATAAATCCGCACCACGCTCTTAGAGGTTTGGGCCACGATGGGGCGAAAGGTGTCCTTGATGCGGGTATGGTTTTTACCCTCGTCGCCAGGATAGCGCACGGCATCTCGGCGGGTCAATTGATCCCAAAAACCGGGTCCCCAAGACCGTTCTGGCCCGTCGCGCCCCGGCGCGGGGCGTTCCGCGGGAGGAGCGGCCTCGTCCACAAAGTACCAATCATCGGCAAAGCGGCTAGAAACCACACGGTCCACCGACCATAGATCCGGCCAATTTGTCGTCCCGACGGTCAAGCCTGTCAGTTCTCCGCCGGATTGCCACAGCCAACCCAGGCCGCCAGCCAGGCCACAAACAATCATCCCCGTTTTTAACCAACCCGCGCAACATTTCATGGAGATAAATCCGCTATTTATGAAAAAAATTTGCTGGAAAAGAGGGGCCAAGGGATCAATTGGCGGGACGTGTCCCAATTTTCACTTTGAGGTCCAAGGTTTCGGTCCCGCGCAGCACGCTTAACTTTGCCGTTTGCCCCGGCTTGAGCTGGCGGACGGCCGCCGCCAATTCGTCAAATGATTTGAGTTCCTGGTCGTTAATTTTGGTAATCACGTCCCCTCCCTTTAGCCCCGCCCGTTCCGCGGGAGAACCAGGATTAACCGCGGCCAGTTGGGCCTTGTCCGTCACTTCGGTATCGCCTATCACCCCTAAATACGGTCCCGTGGGGGTAATATCCCGTCCCCAGACTTCGCCTTTGACCAGACGGTCCCAATCATCTTGAAACAGGGAAATCGGCACATGCAAATTGGAGGTCAACGCTCCGGAAATTCGACTATGAATTCCCACAACTTCGCCGTTCAGGTTAAATAATGGACCGCCGGAATCCCCGGGCATGATCGTGCAATCGGAGACCACGACCGAACGCCGCGCGGACAAGACCCGTCCAAAGCGAACGACCGGGGTGCGGTCTTTTTGAAAGCCGCCGGGATGTCCCGTGCTGATGACCCAGGTCCCCGTGCGCACTTGATTATAGTCACCTAAGGGAATAAAGGGTAAATCGCGGGGGTTGTCAATTTTCATCAGGCCAGCGTCGGTATCATGGTTGGCCCCCAGCGTCTTCCCCGACAGAACTTTGCCATCGGGCAAAATAAACGTCGCTTCCTGGCCGGCTGTTCCGGCCACATGCGCGGCGGTCAGCACATGCCCCTCTTTGTCGATAATGACACCACTGCCGGCGGAATTGCCAATTTGCACCCCGACAGTGGCCGCATTAAGTTTTGGCAATAAGGTAGTGATCGCCTTTTCCAGGGTTTTTAAGTCTTCCACCGACTTAGGGGCGCCCGCGCGCAAAAAATCGGGCTGCTGCTCGCGGCTTTCCGCCACGGGAGCTTCTTTAGAAACAGACGCAATTTTGTTCCCTGCGGGGGCGGCGGCGGGGGTAGCGGGCTTGTTCGCCGTCGCGGGCTGGGCTGTCAAATGGCTAGGCCCGCTGCCACACACAACGAGCAGCAAAACAGCCGTCATTATCCGCCAACATTGCGGAGTGAACATAAGAGGCCTTCAACAAAAAGCGGAAATTACCGGTAAATCAACAGTCCGCTGGCGGGAGATCTGCAAGTCGTCGCCTTCCCTACAAAGGGCCAAGTGCAAAATATGCACCTGGCGGCTGGTTGATGCGCGCTGGAACCAACACTGTATTTAACCCAAGGGATCGGGGTTTCGCCAGAAATTTTTTACCAGTCGGGTAAAAATTTCTACGCACGGCGCGGAACTTTTGCTCGCCAAGGCAAAAAACGGGAATAAGATAATTTACCTAAAACAGATTTCAGTACTTTACAAATGCCCGCGGCTGGCGGCACCACTAGCTTTATCGTGTCTGCTGTAACATACGCGAGCGGGCCATGGCTTCCTCGGCCTCGGGTATTTTGCCAGCCCGCATAAACGTCACACTCATGGAGGTAAAGCTAAACGGGTCATTGGGTTCCAGCTCGCAAACGCGCAGGCCATGCTGGACCGCCTCGGCATGCTTCCCTTGGCGGGTGTACAGCACTGAAAGCGCCGTGTGGGTCAAGGCGTGGTTGGGGTCAACGCCCAGTGCTTCGTGCAGTTTATTGATCGCGGCATCAATTTGGCCGGCTTCCTTTAATTCGTCGGCGGCGTTATACAGTTCGTCGGCGGTGGACATGGATGGCACGTGCTTGGCAAAAGGCAAAAAATTTGTTTGGAATATAAGCTCCCCAGTCGGTATTTTACGCGGGATGATGCTAGCTGGGTAGCGGTCAGGGGGGAGAAGCGAACCACCCACCAGCGGTTTTGCTAGCGGAACAGAAGACCGCACCAAAAAGCGACAAACTCAACTCCCGAGCAAGTGATGGGACAGGCTCCACCCAGCATTTCCCGCTGGACCGGGCTATTTTGCCCGGTCTACCCACGATTGGCTATAGCGGGGTTGGCACAGATTGCCTGACCGTCAGTTCCTGACAATTGGCATAGGGAAATTTGGGGACGCTCGATATAGTCGTCACTTCCGCGTGAATTGTTGCGGTCGTTGCGGTCGATACAGTCCAAACAGCCCGCGGATGATAGCAGATTTATCAAGCGGAATGGCCGGTGCGGCGGAAGGATTTGCCCCCTGGCCAGAGATTCGCTTGATTCGCCAGCCCGGTTCCCGCGGACTTTTCATTGTCATGCATTAAAGTTGAAGGAACACCACGGTGAGCATCCACCCGTTGGCCGCAGTTAGCCCCGCAGCCCGTTTGGCCGCAGATGTGACAATCGGCCCGTTTGCCGTCGTCGAGGACGATGTCGAAATCGGTCCCGGTTGCAAAATCGCCGCCCACGCCGTCATCAAAACCGGGACCAGGATGGGGGCCAATAACGAAGTTTGCGAGCAATCGGTGATCGGCGGACACCCCCAGCACCTGAAAAAAACCGACTCGCTGGGTCTGCTGCGGATCGGCGAAAATAACGTGTTTCGCGAATTCTGCACGGTGCATCGCGCGCTCAAGCCCGAAAATGCCACGCAAATCGGCGACAACAATCTCTTTATGGCCTGTGCCCATATCGCACATGATTGCCGGATTGGCAATCAGATTGTCGTGGCCAACAATGTTTTGTTTGCCGGGCATGTCACGGTCGAAGACCGGGCGTTTATCTCCGGTGCGGTTGGCGTGCATCAATTTTGCCGGATCGGCACGCTGGCCATGGTGGGGGGTCACGCCCGCGTGATCCAGGACATCCCCCCCTATACTCTGGTCGATGGTCAAACCGGTGACGTTTGCGGGTTGAATCTGGTCGGATTGCGGAGAGGCGGCTACACCACCGACCAAATCGCCCAATTAAAGGCCGCTTATCGGGTGATTTACCGTCGTGGGCACAAGTGGACCGATATGTTAGAGACCTTGCGTCGGGATTTTGCCACGGGTCCCGCCGCAATTTACCACGTCTTTTTAAGCCAGGGGACCCGCGGCATCGCGCAAGAACGCCGCATGCCGCCCAATGCCACACTCAAACTGCGGGCGGACGGCGAAGGCCCCGCCATCGCGGCGGAAGCCACCGTCCCGGCGGCGGAACCCCGCAGCAAAGTTGGGTAAAGGGTCGGTGCGTTAGGGATTAGTCGCCATTTGCGGAAAATGTCCCGCGAATTCTACCTCAAACGCGGTGCCGGGCTGATTTCCCCGGCCCAGCACCTGCACCCGCCCCCCCAATCGCTGGACCAATTCGCGCACGATGTAGAGGCCCAGGCCGGTCCCCGCCTGCTGCCGCTCTAGCTCGTTTCCCAGCCGGACAAAACGGCCAAAGATTTTGCGGCGCAAATGGCTGGGAATACCGGGGCCGTTATCACTAATGCGAATTCCCACGCGCTGCGCGCGGGGAGCGTAGGTTTCAATTTCGACGGCGGGTTCCTTGCCGCCATATTTGAGCGCGTTGTCGATTAGATTGCGAAAGATAATTTCAAATTCCTTAGCCCGGCCGCGGGCTTCCACGGGGCGCAGACGCAGGCGGACGGTCTCGGGGGGCAGGCGGTAATCGCGGCAGGCGGACGCGGCGCAGCGTTCCAAAATCGCCGCCAGATCAACATCCTCGAGCGGCATCTCGATTTCTTTCTTTTCCAGCCGCGCGGCGTCCAGCAGATGATCGATCAAATGATCCAGACCCCGCAGCACCTCCATCATTGATTGATGAATCTCCGTCACTTGAGCCTCGGGCAATTTGCGCTTTTCCAGCGTCTGCAAATACAACTTGAGCGAGGCGATCGGGCTTTTCAGCTCGTGGGTGACGCTATCAATAAAATTTGATTGCCGCTGCGTCAGGCGCACGGCCTTGATCGATAGCCAGAGATACATGCTGACCCCGACCAGCACCACCACAAAAAGCGTCGTTCCGACCGCCAACAACGTGTAAAAAAGACCCGCGGATTCCCCTTGCGCGGCCAGGGAGTTGACGACAATCCACCCCACGGTAAGCGTGACCAATAGCACGATCAACGTGACGCCCAGCGCAATCGGCCAAGAAATCGAGCGGCGCATGGGAAATTAATTACGAATTACGAATTACGAATTGATACCCCTGCTAGGGCAAGGCGACCAGTCCGCAATCCTAGGCTACTGTAGGAAAATGGCAGGGGATCGCAGTGGAGGAGGTACAAATTTTTCTAACCATATTCCAAACACCAAACACCACTCCTCCATTACTCCACTCCTCCAACCTCCAGCTCAAATCCACAATCGCAAGCGCCCGTCCAGCATATCCGGCAGGCGGCGCTTGACGATCCGGCGGATGCGTTCCGGCTCGTACCGCGTGCTAAAGTGCCCCGCGATGATTACCTCGTTCTCAAATCGCCCCCGCCGCTCGATAATGTCATCCAAGTGGATATGGCCGTATTTGTGGATTTTTTCCCGTCGATGGGCGGGATGGACAAAGGAAATCTCGGTAATGAGAATCTTTGCCCGGTACATGTCGGGGCAGTTGTCCAACCCCCGGGGCGCGCTATCCCCCAGGTACGCCACCAGGGGAAAGCGTTGTTCATAGGTGACTTCGGCGCCCCCTAAGCGCAGATCACGAATTTGGTCATTGGCCAGCCCCTGCAATTCGGGCTTGAGCTTGCGGCGGCGGTCCCACACCACAAAGCCCAGGGAAGGCACGGTATGCACGGTTTCGCTGACGGTCACGACATGTTCGCGCGACAGTTCGATCTCGTCCCCGGGCTTGACGCCGATCAATTGGCAGGGCATCCGCCCGCGATCCAACCGCGTGAACAATTTGAGGATTTTATCGACGGTCTCGACGCATTCTTCGGGCATGTAAATGACCGGTGGTTCCATTTTCATCATCCGCCGCCGCGCCACATAGACCGGCAGCGCAGCCACATGGTCCAAATGCCCATGCGATAAAAACCAGGTTGCGGTCCCCATAAAGAGCCAGGGCTGCGCGCCAAAGTCGAATCCCAGCTTGAGTTCCGGCACGCGGTAATAGGTCTGGACCGCCGCGCGCGAGTACCCCTCGACGGTCAAACCCTGGTGAGTCAGCGTGTGCAGGGGGGCGTTTTCTGGGATGGAACAATTCAGCTCGGTCGACACGCGGATTGGTTTTTGGTTTATGGAGCTTGGTTTTCAGTTTTTATCTGCATTCTGTATTCGTACTTGTAACTTTCCCTGCTGGGGGCTGTTGCAAATTCAGAAGTATGATTGAGGAATGCAGAATGAAATTTGCAGTCATTCTGAATTCATCATTCGGATTTCTAAATTTGACTCAGTGCACCCGGTGCCCCGGTAGTGCGCCGCTGTCGGGGGACAACAGATAGACTTCCGTCCCACCCGCTCCCGCCGCGGTTACCATCCCTTCGCTCAGACCAAACGACATTTGCCTTGGCTGCAAGTTTGCCACGATCACCACCAACCGCCCCACCAGTGATTCCGGCTTGTATGCCGCCTTGATCCCCGCGAACACCGTGCGGCGTTCCTCTCCCCCCAGCGAGACCGTCAGTTTTAACAGCTTCTTGGCCGCGGGGACTTCCTCTGCCGTGATGATCCGGGCCACCCGTAAATCGATTTTTTGAAAATCCTCGATCGTACAGGTCGCCGCCAATGGTTCCGCCGCTAGCGGCTCCGCACTGTCGCTGGGCGTGCCAGGGTGCGGGGCGGTCGCTTGCGCGTACTGTGTTTTGACGTGCTGGACCGCTTTTTCCACCGCCTGGCTCATTGCCCCCAACGCGTTTCCTAGCGATGGTCCCAGTTTTTCTTGGGCTGTCTTGGCCAGGTCCTCGGTCGTGCGCAAGATCGCCTGCCCCGCTTCTTCCAGGACCTTGACCACGCTTTCAAACGCGGCACCCGCCGGCTTTTCGCCCGTGGTATTGGCATTGCTAGTCGGTTGATCGGAGGGGGTTTTTGCTCCACCCAGCGTTTCAGCAGATTCATCGAGCATGAGTTGCACCTGCGCGGGATCGACCCGCGTGAGTAGGGGTTGAAAAGGAGCGACCGGCGTCCCCACCAGGGGAGTTTGGCTGTCATTCCAATGGGAAATCGGGGAGTTTAATAAGGTGCCCGTCTGCGCTGCCAGACGCGGTAGGACCGGAGCCAGGTACACGACGATTTGCCGAAACAAATTTAGCGTGACCGTGCAGACCGGCTGGACCTGCGCGGCGGTGGCGGGATTTTTACGGAGGGACCAGGGCTTTTGCGTGTCCACATACAAATTGGCCGCGTCCGCTAGTTGCATGATGATCCGCGTCGCGCGGGCGTAGTCCCCCGCTTCATAGGCGGCGGCGATCTCGTTTCCCGCGGCGGCTCCAGCGGCAAAAAGACCCCCATCGTCCGGGTACGCGGGACTTAGTCCGGTTTCCGCCACAAAGCGCGCGGTTCGGCTGGCCAAGTTGACCACCTTACCCACCAAATCGGAGTTGACTTTGTCCTGAAATTCCTCCAGGTTAAGGTCCAGGTCCTCCACCCGGTGCGACAGCTTGGAAGCGTAGTAATAGCGTAAATACGCGGGATCTAAATGCCGCGCGTAGGTCGCCGCCTGTATAAATGTGCCGCGGGACTTGCTCATTTTCTCGCCATTCACGGTTAAAAATCCGTGGATGCGAATCTTGGTCGGCAGGTTGTATCCCGCCGCGTGTAACATGCCCGGCCAGAACAGCGTGTGAAAATACGTGATGTCCTTGCCAATAAAGTGATGGATCTCGGTCGCGGGATTTTGCCACCAGTCGGCCAACACCTCGTTTTCCCGCTGACACCATTCCCAGGTCGAGGCAATGTACCCGATCGGCGCGTCAAACCAGACATACCAGTAGTTCCCCGGCATATCGGGAATTTCAAAGCCAAAGTAACTGGCCGGACGCGACACATCCCAGTCCCGCAACGGTTCTTTTAAAAAGAAATTTTTTAGGTAATTGGCAATCTCTGGTTGCAACGCTTGGCTGCTGTCAATCCATTGTTCCAGCCAGCCATGCAGTTGCTCCAGTTCGACAAAGGCGTGCTCCGCCGTGCGCAGCTCGGGCACCGACCCGCTCAGCGTGCTGCGCGGATGCAAAAGTTCCGTAGGCTGGTAAGTCGCCAGGCATTTTTCACAGCTATCGCCGTACTGGTCCGGCGCGCCGCATTTGGGGCAGGTCCCTTTGACAAATCGATCCGCCAAAAATGCCCGCGCCACGGGATCGTACAACTGCAATATCCCCCGCTGGGCAATTAACCCCCGCCCGCGCAACGCCCGCCAAAACTCCCCGCAAAGTTGCTCATTGAGCGGACTATGGGTGCTGCCATAATTGTCAAATTCCACATCAAACGCGGCAAAATCCCGTACATGATCCGCTCGCATGGCCGTGATCAGGTCGACTTCGGACCGGTTTTCGCCGCGGGCGCGGTTCATGATGGCCGTGCCGTGGGTGTCATCGGCGCAGATATAAATGCAGCGGTGGCCGCGCAATTTTTGAAAGCGGACCCAAATATCGGTCTGCAGGTATTCGACCAGATGCCCCAAATGGATCTGCCCATTGGCATACGGCAGGGCCGAAGTAACCAGGATGCGGCGTGCGGGCATAGCTGGGCTAACCGGGGAAAAAACAGGCGAGTGGGGATCGGCAAAGTGAATTGGTTGGCATTTTAGCGGAAAATGCCGTACGGCGCAAAGCAGGGTAAAGGATCGCCGAAGAATGCCCAACTACACCCGGAGGGGCTCGAACCCCCAACCCTCGGTTCCGAAGACCGTCGGATGATTCTTGTAACTCGTTACCTAGTAATGACTTACAAGACGAAAAAAAGGCATTTGCAGCAACTGGGGAGTGCGCAGAATGCCGTTTATGTCATTGTCAGAACTCAGTTGACTCACCGAAACGCAAATTGATATCGGAAAATGCCTTAAGCATTGCGCTGAAATGGGATGCGCTTAGCTCACACATTCGTGACGCAATTTTGACCCTGATTACGGTAGATGAAAAGTTCAATAGAAGAAACAGTAATTATGAAAAATAGGTTCAGAACGGTTCTGTAAAAAACGCATCCTCGCGAAAGTGTCATGGTGTTATTGGTGAGGACGAGAAAATGCAACTCGCGTCGTCGGCTGGCTTCGGGTTTCCCTCGTCCGTGATTACCGTCACATTTCCGTGAAACTATCATCACGTTGATTGACGCTGTCCGACCAACTGCACGCGATATTTGCGAGGAAATTGCGGACGAGTAGTTATGGCTTTTATGCCACAACGTCCCATAAAATTATTCCCTTAATGATTCAAAGTATTTGACTGCCGATACGGCAGGAATTTGTGAGATGTCAGATGGTCTAGAGACGACCTTTCCAACTATTATCTCCTTTGTGCGAAATTTCACGAACTTACTGAACTCTTGAGCACGCATGGAGTTGCGCCCTCAATCTCTAGCAAACTGTCGAATTCTATCCAAATGGCATAAATGTTGCGTATCTGTTGGACGACCGACAACGCCGCCGGTTCAAGGAGTCAGTTTGGCAGTCCACCCCAGAGGGATCTGGCTGGAGCCTTTTCAGGCCGCGAGCATCCGACTCTTCGGATCATCGACTCAACCCAATAACTTTCTGATCGTCATGCAAAACGCATGGCGTGATTCGCCACTATCAACAGCATGCGGAGCTTGATTCATGGCCGTTAAAGCAAAGCGGGATTTTGTGACACTTTCGCTTGCCCCGAGCGAAACCGAAACACAAAAAGCCGTGCGGACGCACAACATGATTCGGGAACACCTCGAAGGCGACCCGGCGCTGGGTAAGTACAACATCCGAACCTACTTGCAGGGCTCCTACAAAAACTCGACCAATGTTCGCGGCGACAGCGACGTCGACATGGGATCTCAGTCTCAAGAGTCGTTCTTTTACGATCTCGACGACCTGCCTGACGACTCAATTCCGTCGTATTCAAACATGGCAAAGTCACTCCGTAAAAAAGTCCAAGAATCAATCGTGGATAGTCGGTTTACCTACTGGGACTACCGCCGTGACGTTTATGCATCGCTGAAGCTGGAATACGGAGTTGTCGAAGATGGCAATAAGGCGATTCGAATTGACGGCAATACTTACCGTCTCGATGCCGATGTGCTGCCGTGCCTTGGCTTCCGCATGTATTTTAAGGACTTGACCGGCAATGCGGACTATCACCAAGGAATTGGTTTTCTCACCTCTCAAAGTAAGCGGATCGTGAATTTCCCCGACCAACATTTTGATAACCTCGGTGCCAAGGATCGGCGAAATAACAACAAAGTCAAGGGCTGCGTCCGCATCATGAAGCGGCTCCGCAACGAGTTAGAAGATGCCGGACGCTGGGATCGTAAACGTTCACCATCGTTCTATCTCGAAAGCCTCGTGTGGAACGTCCCAGACCATGTTTTCTCCGGGGGCTATTCCTCGGTTTTGCAGAATGTGCTTGCGCATCTCTGGAACGATCTGCGCGAGAAAAAACAGCAAAATGACCTGCGAGCCTATACGCAAGCCAACAATATTTTCTATTTGTTTCACCCCGAGTTTTGGAATGTCGATGATGCGCTCGCCTTCATCGATGAAATCTGGAAGGCGGCATTCGACGAATGAGCACCGAATCGACAATGCCCACCAAGCTCTCGAAACTGACTACCGAACACCCGAGAGACGGAAAGTACCGGATTCTCAGCCTCGATGGCGGCGGGGCCAAAGGTTTTTATACGCTCGGCGTGCTACGCGAGATCGAGGCGCTGTTGAACTGCCCGCTCTACAAACACTTCGACCTGGTGTTCGGCACCAGCACCGGGGCCATTATCGCGGCCTTGATCGCCTTGGGTTACGAGATTGAGGAAATCCACCAACTCTACAAAGAGTACGTTCCGGCGATCATGAAGCGGTGGTTTCCCACCACCAGGACCTGGGCCCTCGAAAAGCTGGCAAAGGAGGTTTTCGGAGATCAGCAGTTCACCGACGTGAAAACGGGCATCGGTATTGTCACGACCAAATGGATGATCGAGACGCCGATGATCTTTAAGGCCAATGTGGAGCAAGCTTACGGAAGAAAGAGCTCGTTCATTCCGGGCTTCGGTGTTTCCATCGCGGATGCGGTGCAAGGCTCTTGTTCGGCGTATCCATTCTTCAAACGCAAGACAATTACAACTGCCACCAGCGATATTGTGGAAATCGGTGACGGCGGATTCTGTGCAAACAATCCGACGTTGTATGCGATCGCCGATGCGGTGAAAGCCTTGAAGATTGCTCATTCCGAGGTGCGAGTCATCAGCATCGGATGCGGCGTCTATCCGACCCCGAAGATTAGCCCACGACGGTTCATTGGCTGGTGCTTGGGATGTTTGCCAAGCGTGAAGTTGCTGCAAAAGGTCCTGGAGATCAATACCCAGTCGATGGATCAATTGCGAGCGGTCCTCTATAGCGACATTCAAACTGTTCGCGTTAATGAGAAGTTTCAACAGCCGGAACTCGCGGCCGACCTCATGGAGCACAATTTAGTCAAACTCAATAAGCTCCGGCAACGTGGTGTGCAGTCGTTCGCCGACCTTGAAGCTGAAATCAAAACGGCTCTCTTCAGTTAAATTCCTGCCTGTTGTATATGCGGTACTTATTCTTTGAGATTCGCTGATTTGTACGATTGCACAGTCACAGCGTTGTTTTACTGAGGCATGGCACTGAACGATTCGCTGGCGTGTGACCCCCGATCGATTCCATCGGCTGGCATCGCTTCCCCAGCGTCCCTAGTTGCTTGCTTAGCATCCCGATTCGCGCTACTCTGGGCTATTGGCTTCTACGAGATTCCGCCGGGAGGTGGCGAACGCTGTTGAGCGTTGGCCAAACCCCAGCGGTGCATCCACGCAGGGTTTTCTCAACTTTTTGGATGTGGTTTTTCACAAGGGAGTCAATCTCATGGCGACAGGGACGAAGAATGGGGCGAAGAAGAACGCGGCCAAGCCGCGGCCGATCTTTGCCAAGACGTATTTTCCTGTGCAGGTGGCCGTGTTCGAGCACAGCGGCGACGATCGAACGAACTACAGCGTCAAGCTGACTCGTTCTTTCCGCCGTGACGAAGAGAGCGAGTGGGAGTCAACCGAATATCTCGGCGCTCAAGACTTGCTTCCGGCGGCGCGACTCTTGGGCGAGGCTTTTGAAGCAATTCAAGCCCGCCAAGATAACGCCTATCGCGCGCGTCATCAGTCGGACGAGGGGAGGGGCGATCAAAGCTGATCTCCGCTCCGCGTTCATGTTTTCCTTGCCCCTGGTTGTCGGTTGCACCGCTCCCAGGGGTTTTTCTTTGGTGCGCATAATTCTCCACGTAGGATGCGCGACCTCCGCTCAGGCTCGACAAAGGGACGGCGCCCCATCCGCCTCTGCCTTCGCCTCGGCCCGCAGCGGCAAGTGACGGGCCGAGGCGAAGGCGACGGCGGAGGGACTTCGAAGCAGCACTTTGGGGGATTAGTGAAGTGAAGGCGGGAAAGAGAGACGGCAAAGTTCGTCCGCTTGAATTTGAGTAGCGCTTCGGTTCGCGCTATTCTGGGCTATTCGCCTGCGCGCTAAGCGCGGGTTTCATCCGGGTAGATGTTCGCGGTTCCTCCGGCGGCCTCGTCGGCAAGCACTCCGGCTTGCGGCCGAGACCGGCGGCGTGCAATCCACGGTTTTTCCTGGCGGTCGCTATTCGACCGCCATTTGTGTGCGACGGCAACGGTCCGTCGCCCTCTCGACGGTCGCCCTTCCTGGCACCGTGTTTCCAAACATCGGGAGCGGCATTTCGCTGCGCTCCCGTTGCATCCCTTCATGAAAGGAACTTTCCCATGAATCGCGAAGAAGCATTGGAGTTGGCCGAACGCGGCGTTGATGAATTGATCGTCGCCTTGGAGCAGGGGAGAAGCGAACGGCTGCTGGAATATCTCGCCTTCCAAGCGAAATTCCATCGCTACAGCTTCAACAACAGCTTGTTGATTGCCATTCAGAAGCCCGACGCCACGTTCGTGGCTGGGTTTCAGCGGTGGAAGGAGTTGGGCCGTTTTGTCCGCAAAGGGGAAATGGGGATCGTCATCCTCGCTCCCCTGGTCCGGCGGTCGAAGCCGGACGCAGAGTTATTTGAAAAGGAGGACGAAAGTGGCCGGGCGGTTGTTGGCTTTCGGGCAACTCACGTCTTCGACGTGGCTCAGACCGATGGCGACGAACTGCCACAGTTTAGTCTCATCTCCGGCGAGCCGGGAGAATTGATTCCCCAACTGCGACAAGTGATCGCTCGGCAGGGGATTGAGCTGCGGTACGAAGAAAACCTCGACGGCGCGAAAGGGGTCTCCGAAGGAGGGCGAATCGCCCTCGTCACGGACCTACCACCGGCGGAGGAGTTTGCAGTTCTCGCCCACGAGTTGGCGCACGAGTTACTGCACCGCACCGAGCGGCGTAAGGAAACGACGCGAGCGATTCGCGAGCTCGAAGCGGAAGCGGTGGCTTTCGTCGTCGCGAAAGCAGCAGGGCTTGATGGCTTGGCGCGCTCCAGCGACTACATCCAGCTTTATAGTGGTGACAAGGAAATGTTGCTCGCGTCGCTCGCTCATATTCAGCGAGTAGCCGCGAAGATTATTGACGAGCTCGTCGCAGTGAACGAGACGAATTCGGCAGTCACAGGATGTCAGACCGCTGAAGTGACGATCTGAGAGTAGAGGTTCTTGAAAGGTAGATGAGGTCGTTTGCCCGCACGCCGCCGGCCTCATTTTTAGCTTGTTTACTTGGGAGGAGGGATCTCTCCGAGGATTGCTAAAAGTTGCACGGGCGTCAGGACTGCCAGGTCCGGAAACCGAGCATGAAAATCGCGTCCTTCAGGCGTCAAGATGTCAGCCAGCGATAGCAAATCTTTGTCCCGCGAAACAATCAGCTTCGCCCCCGCCGCCAACGCGAGATCGACGTAATGGGCGTCGTCCGGGTCCCGCGGAAACTCAAAAACGCTCGGCACTGTTTCTACCAAAACCGCCGCAGTCGTTAACTTTTCAAAAAACTCCTCCATAAGCTCAGCCGAGAGCCGATATTTGGCGACAATCTTGGTCTCGGCTGTCAGTTCCCGTAGCTCCGCAAGGACATACTCGGACACAAACAAGTCCACGCGCTGGACGGCTGCCAAGTTGAACAAACGACCTGCGGGACCGGTAGGACTGATCAAAGCTTGAAAAAAGACGTTACAGTCGAAGACGACTCTTTCGTGGTCGCGCATGGCTAGGCAGTCCGGCGCTGACGCCGCAGGTCGTGCTTGATTTGTTCAAAGAATTCGACCGCGTCATCCTCGGTTTCGCCGAGCTCTTGGAGGCGCTCGGTAATCGGCAAGGCGAGCTTGCGGAGCCGTGCCAACGGATCAACCGAATCAGCCACGGCTTGCAGGATAAATTCTTCCGGCGAGGCACCGCGGGATTTGGCGGCATCCGCGACTTGGGCGGCGAGTGGTTCGGGGATTTCGACGTGTAGAGGCATAAGGGAACTCCATATTCAGTGTACGCTGCGCGGAGCGGTCAGGTCAAGATGGGGTTTCGGCGGCCGAATGGGCGTTCGCTGGGAGTCGATTTCGGCTTGCGCCCTGCCCGCCACTCAGTGCAGCAGAAAGTCCTTTTTTTCTCATACATGTCAGCTACCCATACCAAATCGAGTCGTTCCAGTAAAACCACTGAGAACCGACCCATCCATGAAGTCCGCAGGGGACGAATCAAAGCCGCGATCTGGGAAAATGAAACCACCAGCGGCACTCGTCACAACGTGACCTTTATACGGATTTATCGCGATGGTGAAGAATGGAAGTCCAGCGATAGCTTCGGACGAGATGATTTACCACTCGTCATGAAAGTCGCTGATCTGGCACACACTTGGATTTATCAACAATTCCAAGAGAGTGCGAAAGCGGAAAAATCGAACAGCTAATCACTGTTGGGGTTTTCAGAGAGGGTTCATTGTGTTTGCACCACCACCTCTCGCTTTACTCAACACGGTTTTTTATCTATTTTCAAGGGGGACATTGATGTACTACATCCTGTGCATTGATTGCGGAGGCCTCATCGTAATCCCGGCGGATGCAGTCGGATTCGAGCGAACTGCTCCTTGCAATGTTGTCGCTTGTGACATTTGCATAGTCAGCTTTGACTATGCCGATGAGTAAGTCCAACTGCTGTAGGATTTTCAATTACGGTTTTTCACTTTATCCCGCCGTCCACCAGACCTGTGGGCATATTTCCGCAGCGATCTTCGCTCGATACTTGACAAGACATTGTCCGGGCATTGAAATTAGTGAGATACTTTCCAGCACACTCCATTCTGAAAGGGCAGATCAATGAAGCTGTTTTGGGCTTTCTTCCTTGGACTGGTCATTGGTGGCTTCGCTGTACAGTCATATTACACGCTTATTCCTTCAACTGAAATATTTGGCGCTTTTCAAGGCCAGGTCGAAACGATTTGGCTCGATGATGCCGAAGATCGCGAAATGGAGTTACTCAGCAGTTTTAGTTACATCGACCCAGCGAATAAAACTTGGATCGCCAAGAAAGGCGATAAGATCAATGGAGCCAGTATTCCGCAGGTATTTTGGACAATCATCGGCAGTCCCTATGACGGAGCCTACCGCAAAGCGTCGGTAATTCACGATGCGGCTTGTACTTACAAGACGGAACCCGCCAAGGAAGTACACCGAATGTTTTACTACGCTTGTCGCTGTGATGGCCTGAGTGAAAGTAAAGCAAAGGTGATGTACTTTGCTGTCAAGCAGTTTGGGCCCGACTGGCAGTTAGTCGCTGAAACCCGAACAGTAATGTCAAACGGAAAAGAAGTGACACTTACCGTGAAGAAACCAGTACAAATGACAAAAGCGGCTGCTGATGAAGCTGATCAACTTGAGCAGATGAAAGCTGCTATCAAGTTGATTGAATCTAAGAATCCCAGCTTAGAAGAACTTGACCAACTGAATGCAGCGGAATTGCCAAAACCGTAGATGCAATTTCGCCAGAAATGGCGGCTTTGTAATATTCCCAAGGATGGTGCCATTTTCTGCGTAGCCAGCCCCGTCCAGGGAAATTGCTGGCGGTCGATTTCGACCGATGTGTCTACGCGGAAATTGTTTGACTTTCTGACCGAATATACGTGGCTTGAAATCTTGCTTGAAGTCAGTTTTTGTCTGTCCAGCGGACGAGACTCCGCACAAATCCGATCACATAGGCAAGTGTTGTTTGTGGGCGGGAAAACAGGGGACACTTAGGGGTGAGGGGACTTCGCTAACTTTCTCCCCATGCCCAACCCTTAACGAACCGATTCTCTGTTTTGGGAAATCCTAAGTGCTGAATTAGCCGGTACTTCCAGAATTCAAGATGGTTTCGGTCTTTCGGACAGCGAAACCGACGGGTTACAAAACCAGTCCAGGCTAGTTAACAACTATGACGAGCGCGCGAGCGCTCTCGTGCAGGCTTTAGTGAGATTCTTCGCTGCCCCCTACCTCTGCCGGATGCTCCCATCCCAATCCTGTTCGGCACGGAATGCTGGCGCTCATCGGCGAGTTACATACGATCGAGCGGGTCGCGAAAGAGCGCGCGAATACGTAGCAAAAGCTGCCACGCAACCAACAACACGCGCGGATTGCCGCCGCACGCCAAGAGCACAGCGTGGAGTTAGCCGCGGTTCGCGAGGATCAGACGTTAGGCCAGCTTTCAAAGCGTTATGGTGTTTACCCGGCGCAAGTATAGGCTTGGAAGCAGCGGTTGCTGTAGCAAGCTAGTGAGCTGTTTGCCGATGGTCGGCGAGCCAAGCAGGAGGGTCCGAACGAAGCGGAGTTGTACGAAGAGATTGGTCGCTTGAAGGTCGAGTTGGAATAGCTTATAAAAATAAATTCAACACTGACACCTAACCATAAACGGAGTGAGATCGAACCGGAGCTAGCGGAATTGAGTGTGCGTCGGTAGTGCGAATTGCTGGAGTTGCCGCGTTCGACGTACTACTACGAAGTGGCCACGGAGACAGCCGAGAACCTGGCCTTGATGCGGCGGATCGACGAGCATTACCTGCGGACACCTTTTTACGGCAGACGTTGCATGGCGTTTGAACTGGAAGTGAATCGCAAGCGTGTACAACGCTTGATGCGGGTGATGGGCATCGAAGGTCAAGCGCCTGGTCGTCGCACGTCACAGGCCACGCCAGGTCACAAGGTGTATCCGTATTTGTTGCGGAATGTCGAGATTTTGCGGCCTAATCACGTGTTGAGCACGGACATCACGTATGTGCCACTGAGCGATGGCTTCATGTATTTGACCGCCGTGATGGATTGGTTTAGTCGGCACGTGTTGAGTTGGCGTTTGCCAAACACCTTAGCGGGAACCTTTTGTTGTGAGGCACTGGATGAAGCGTTGGAGAACTTTCGCCCACCAGAGATTTTCAATACCGATTAAGGTTCCCAATTCACGAGCTTGGCCTTCACGGGCCGATTAACAAAAGCCAAGATCGCGATCAGCTTGACCCTCAAGCGGGTACCTCGCCGTGGGCGGGCCTTGGACAACGTGTTCATCGAACGGTTGTGGCGCAGCGTGAAGTACGAGAATATTTACCTGCGCGATAAGAGTGGTTTGATTAGAAAGGAGGCATTCGTGTTTTGAGTTTGCCTCTCTTTCTTCGGAGTGAACGTCGTGCCACGCATCTCAATCAGGGAAGTGGAATTGGTCGAATCCGACGTGGTTTCGATTCGCGATTACTTTGGCGATTTGCCTGACCAGCGTTCATCGATCAACCGCAAACATCTGCTGGGCGACATCCTGGTGATTTGCGTCTGCGGCGTGTTGGCCGGGGCCGACGGTCCGATCGGGATCGGTCAGTGGGCGAACAGCCACGCCGCCTGGTTGAAAAGCGTGCTGCCGCTGCCCCATGGCGTCCCCGCGCACGACACCATCGGCCGCGTGCTGGCCGCGCTCAAACCGGCGGCCTTTCAACGCTGTTTCGAGACCTGGATTGCCAGCCTCCGCCCAGGACTGGTTACGGAAAACTCGACCGACCGCGAGCAAGTCGCCATCGACGGCAAAGTCCTCCGCCGTTCGCATGATCGGAAGCACGGGCTGGAGGCGCTGCATTTGGTCAGCGCCTGGTCGGTCGCCAACGGGATTAGCCTGGGCCAACTGGCCACCGCCGACAAATCGAACGAAATCACCGCGATTCCGCTGCTGATCGAGCAAACGCAATTGGCCAACACGATCGTCACGATCGACGCGATGGGTTGCCAAACGGACATCGCCGCCGCGATTTGCAATGCACAAGCCGACTATGTGTTGGCGCTTAGAGGGAATCAGGAAAAACTCTTCGCAGCGGTCCGCGACCATGCCTTAGAACAGATCGTACTGCCCGCCACTCAGGCCGAATTTCAGACGACACAAGTGAACGTCAAAGGCCACGGCCGAATTGATGAATTGACGTACTATCAATTCCCCGCGCCAAAGACCTTGCCGGGATTCGAGAATTGGGCCGGACTCGCCACGATTGGCGTGGCGGTGCGGATCAGCACACGGGGCGACAAAGTCAGCGACGAGTGCCGTTACTTTCTCAGTTCGCTGCCGCTGGACGTGCGGCAATTTGCCCGCTGAGTCCGCGGCCATTGGGCCATTGAGAACGGTTTGCATTGGTCGCTCGACGTGACGTTCCGCGAGGATGAAAGCCGCGTCCGCGACCGGCACGCGGCCGACAATTTAGCCTGGCTCAAACGCTTCGCCATCAGCCTGCTCAAACAACAAACTGACAAGAACAGCATTGCCATGCGACGCAGAATGGCTGGCTGGAACGTCAATTACTTGACGCAAGTCCTTGCTCTGAATATCACTTAGTCTGCGCTTGCCCTGAGTTCCTCCCCGACGTGTGGAAGAATGAAGACGCCGCCGAACCCATGGCTACCGAACCGTCCGCATAATACTACATTCTTATCCGACCCTGCACATCGCGGAACGGACACGTTTTCACTAACCATTTTTGTTGCAAAAGTCACGCGATTATTTTTGGCATAGAGCGGGACACAATCAAGCTAAGCTGGAAGATAGAAATAATCCGGCAAAGGGGCAGAAAACCGTTCATAGATAAGCTCAAGCGGACTATGCCCAGATGCAATTTCTTGCCGGTGATCCGCACTTCTGGCTGGACATGCCACGGACTTACCGAGGCTGAATTGCGCTTGGCAAGGAATCGCTTCTATCCGTCGTGCAGCCCAGGAACAAACTCCTGCGGTGACAGTTTGCCGAGTGATTTGCTGGGGCTAACCGCTGATTTATGTTAAAATTGCTTTTAGTGATTCTATTGTATATGATCAGGTAGAAAATCTATGCCATACCATATCGTGTAAATTATAATTCCGTCGACATGCATGCTTGCTAACTTTGGCTTGCGATTGTCAATTGTAAAGCGAAATCTTGCGATTTTGACCGCCTTGGCAATTCTATAACCACATAAAACTTGCTCAAGTGTAGCTGGTTCAATGCTAATAACACTAATCGATGCCCATCCATTTTCTTTTGGCAGGTATACCATTTCGTTTGATGCTACGAGAGTCATGTAATTAACTACAACACTAGGCCATGTCAGATAAAGCATCGTCATCACAAACAACAAACCCGCAAACACTACTAATGCTTTTCTGTTATCTACACACAATGACCTACACAATGCGGCATACAGGTTCATGTTATTGTATGATCTCCATTCCTGCCAATTGCGCCCAGTTTTTTGGATAATCATCGTTTTTGTACGGAACAACAATTACACTTGTCCTAAAACTTCCAAGTCCAATCTTAGGTGCAATAATATCTGCCTTCCATCTTATTGTTA
>JANRLT010000043.1 GCA_033762255.1 Pirellulales bacterium
CAAACGGTCCAGGGATACTAATTCAATTTCCATAAGGTCTCACTTCGCGGCTGTGGGCCACCGTGTGGCCCAGGAATGGGAGGGAAAATTCAGATTTTTTTCTCCGGCAACCAACTGTGTGCATATTTCCTGCTATTCCCGTAGGGGGCACGGGCCGAGCCAGCCAGGAAGTACCTACGGGCGTCGGTGGCAGGGGGAGGGGTCAGCTAGGGCTAGGTGGCAGGGGGCAAGCCTCTGCCAGTGTGGCTCGGGCCGTACAAAGAATGCAGGGCTGAATCGCTTTGCCACCACAACCTGGGCAACGCTTGTACCGCGAGGTCGAGGCCAATATATCCCCTCGTTTGATCGCGTGAATCGTTTCCCGGGACAGATCCAAGATCAATGCAATCTCGGTGATTGGAAGCGTCGTGCGCAATAGTCGCTGGCACGTCCTGATCTTGTCGTCGTCGATGCGATCGGCCTGGGGCATTCCTCCGATCATAGGTGGCGTATGTCAGCCGCTGAAATTTCAGTGGCTGACAGCCGTGGACTAGATTGCGGCTTTGGCACCGTTCTAGACCACCTTCCTCTATCCCCCTTCGTGCCGCATGCGAGTTACCCGTGCCCAAATCGAGCGTTATTTCAAGCTCGAAGCCAAGCGTAAAGAGCTCCAACGCCAGGCTAGTGACCTAGGCAAACAGGTGGAAGAGATCGAAAATGAATTAATTGAGTATGTCGAACAGAACGGCGGCGAGGCACGTTCGGTGACGACCTGTGGACACGTGCTAGCTATTGTGCAAAAGGCTGGCACCGTGCAGTGGAAACCAGAATTTATTCGGGTAGCGGGCCAGCGCGCCGCCGACCAGATCATCGCCGCTGCCCCTCCGCGTGATGCGTTTTCGATCACGCCCATCTCCCCCGTGGCGGCATGAGTTACCTAGCCGGGATTGATCCGTTACCCCCCCATTTGAGGGGTTTGCTCAGGTATGGGAAGCTATTGACTCGCCGCCAGACGAAGATGCTGGACCGAGCCATCGCAGATCTGAAACAACAAATCAGAAAAAAACGTCAAGAATGGGAGAGAATCCACAAAGTGGAGGTTATTCCTGAGCCTCCCATCTTGCCTTTGCCGAATACCAAAGAATAGATGTGGTATATACTTCTGGGGAGCATCGCTCTTTTAATCCGTGGGTCGTGGGTTCAAGTCCCGCCGGGCTCAGTTCACAAAACCCCGCATTTTCCCGTCTCAAATCGGGTTTTGCGGGGTTTTTTTTGTCAAGCTTTTCATTCCCTGTTTCCGTCGGTTTCTGGCCCTTTCCGGCCTTTGGAGTGAAGCTTTTTGTGAAGCTTTTTGGGGACAGATGTTCACTATCAATATTATCCTGCCCCGCCGGTTCGCTGATTTCTGATTTTTGCAGGTTTACCAGTTGGCCGCTGGCCCTAATCTGGTCCATTAGTTGGCCTGGGATCATGGCATAATGCTTTTCCGTGACCTTGACACTGTGGCCGATGATCCGGGCCGTCGCATAAATCGGCACGCCACGGGCTAGTAATTCGGTCTCGCAAGATTGTCTCAGAACTTGTAACAGGTCATCCCACGGGTTGATGCCCGCCGCGATAATGGCCTGCTCGATATTGCGATGCAGATTGTTTCGGCTCAGAGAGATAATCTTTTCTTGGCCCTCCGGGGCTTGTTCAAAGGCTTGTTCCAGGAGGGGGAGCAAGCGATTATCAATCGGCACCGTCCGCCAGTTTTTGGTTTTCTTGCCAAAAACCTTGAGCGTGCCATCATGCCAGTGCATGTTTCCCCAGACTAGCTTATGCGTCTCGGAAGGGCACCGCAGACCAGCGTAGCGGGCCAGACCAAAGAGCAACCGCCACTGGGCATTAGGTAGCTGGGATATAATGCGGGCCGTTTCCTCCTGGGTAACGTACCGCTCCCGCACCGCGGCATCACTCCCCGATGCCAGACCACGGAACGGGTTTTTTATAAGATGATCCTCTTTGACCGCGTAGTTAAAAATCGCCTTGACCTGTCGGCAATGCAGGTTGCCGGTCGCTTCGCTCATTCGGTCCTTTGACCGTTTACCGCTCTTTTGTTTCCGCAACCAGGTATCCCAAAGGTCAGCCATTTCGCGGGTAATGGCGTCAATGCGGACGTTTTCACCAAAGTAGCCAAGCAAATAATAAACCGTGGTCCTGACCCGCGTCATCGTTGCGGGGGCCGCTTTTTTGGACTTGGCCGCGATATAGGTTTCGGTCCATGCTTTTAACGTGGGGGCCAATATAACAATTGGCCGCGGTTCACAAATCCCATGCTTGACCAATTTGGCGTGCATATCATCGTCCAGCTTGGCCACCCAGTCGGCTAGTTCCGGTCCAGGGGGTTGACCCATCTTGACCAGCGATTGCAGTTGTTCGATGCGTCGCGCAAACTCGCGCGCTTGTTCGGTCGTTATCGGCCCTAGTTGTATCCGCCGCTCCTTGCGGTCGGCCCCTTCACCGGCAAAAAATTTGACGCCCTTAATGGGGCACTTGCCACCGCCCACTTTGTAGATACTGGCCATGTTACTTGCTCCCTATGGTTTTCGTAGTTATGACTATCTGTAGTATCTGGGCTAGCTTGTCGAGGTTTTCCAGACTTAGCCCGCCGATGCCATTCATAAACCGGCTCATGCTGGGTTGCGTGATGCCCGTCAATTTACAAATGCGATAATGCGACAAACCCGAATTGTCGATTACGGTTCGCAGTTGGTCGCTCAGTGTGGGATGTGACTTGCTCATAATGTAAGTGTATCCACTATTTAGTATATCGGCAAGTATTGATATTGTATTGTGGATCATCCCCTAATTGCCACAATTGCGAAATTTGCGTTCTGTGGGGTGGTTGCGGCTTTGGTCGCTCTGTAAGTCGTGGTCGGCATCAACTTGCGTTCCTGGGGCATCCTATGCAACCGATTTTCCTAAAATGGCAGCTCATGCCGCCAGTCTCGGTAGCCCTGGGTATACAACTTGGCTTCCACCAAAAATGCCCTGATGCCTTGCCGCTCGGCTTCCGTCTCCAGCCCCGTACCTGCGTAATACCAAACGTCACTGTGCCATTAACCGGGCTTCCAGGTCCACGGGCTACAACTCCCCATCACCATCGCTTTGCCGACCCCGCCGCTGCCGTTTTTTGGTTTTTGCTGGCATCCCCGCCCCCACTGGTAAATGTTAAAATGGGCAATCTGATTGCCTCGTTGCTGGTGAAATTTTCTCTCGGGTAGTGGGGTAATAAGGGTAAAAAGGGAATTAAGTCGGTCCCTGGGTGGCTTTTTACCCTTATTACCCTCTTTCGCACATAAAAACTTATGCGGCCCGCCAACACTCTTGCGGTCTCCCGCTAGTTGGCACTGACAGCTTTGTGGCTAGTCCCATGCCCTCTAACGTGCCCATGCAACGGTTCAATTCCGCCGCTGGCACCCTGCCTTTAAAAATTCCATATATCTCGGAACGGGTCATGCCTTGTCGTTGTCGCAGCTCATTGATGATCCGGTCGGCGGTTCGGCTCCCTGTGGAAAAACCGAACACATAGCGGGCCGACTGGTCGCAATAATCCCAGATCGCCAATGCCGCTGTGAGAATCTCGCGCGTGATTATCGGGCTACGGCAAATCATGGCCAGTACCACCGCCAGACGCATCACCTGGGCCTCTGCCCGGCCCGTCGCCATGCCCCATGCTCCGGGCCGACCATTGCTCAAACTTGGGTAAACATGATGCCATAGCTCGCGTGCCTGTTGGTCGCGACGGACTTCCCCCCGACCACGGGCAAATTCAATCGACCGTTCCAAACTGTTGGCCATCACCGCCAGACTTTCGGTTTCCAGGGTTCCCCCCTCGGGCAAAAACTTTGACCGATAAACTCGGCACCATAGAAAGCGATTAGCCAGACCATTGGCTATGTCGCAATTGGATAAAAGCTCCCGCAACTCGGTCCGCGTGATGTGCCCCACGATTGCGATATGGGCCGCTGTCGCTTTGGTGGGGGAGTTCTTGGTGAGAGTTTGCAAGATCGGCTTGCTGTCCCATGCGTCCCGCATCACCGCGGACAACGTGTTTTTCTCGCGGGCAATGCTGCGTAGCGTCCCCCCAAATTCTGATTCAATAACCAATAACCGCTTATCGTCGATCCCCTCATCGACCATTACCAAATCACCCTTTTTATCGGGCTTATAGATTGCGTCCCGCACTTGGTGAATTAGGCCCTCACCGCTGCTTAAACCTGTGGGGCACCGCGTATCGGCAAACGGTTCATCGACCATGCGGAACAGTCGCCGTATCTGTCCCCATGATGTTCCTTTGCGGCCCTTGCTGGTATCGCCCACAAGACAGAGAAATTGATTGCAATAATGCTCATCGGCTTCTGCACAAAAATGAGCGGTTCGGTTAATGCAGCTTCCAAACGCCGCCAGCAACTGCATTAGTAAACCTTCCCGGCAAGCTTCGGTATGCGGTTCTATTTCATACACAATCTCACCCGCTAGACCATGAAACGCCGACACTGCCATAGGCTCGGGTGGATCATCGTCCGCCTGGCGCGAGTCGTGGTTTTGGTTGTCGGCTTCGGTGCGTAGAATGACCGCTAAATGATGTTCCAGGGGTTCGCTAAACTTGATTGCGTAGAGTAGTTTCTTTGCCGCAAAAAACTTTTCAAACCGTTCATGGGCTTCATTCACGCGGGTTAAATGTTCCCGCCAGTTGTGTGTATCGGCGTCTGTACGGGCCGCCTTGGCTATTACTAGCTCGGGTTGCGCGATGCCCGCCTGTTTTAGTTCGCCGACCAGCAAGGTTAAATCTAAGGCCCCGGTTCTTGACCAAAGGGCAATCATGTTGCTGGCGATAATTCGGTAATCACCGTCATGAAAATGGTCGGCCACAATTTGCCCGAGAATCTCGGTTTTAATCGCTCGGTCAGTCTCCAGGATGCCCGCGGCAATGACCACCTTTTCACTTTCAAAAGCTAGCTCGGGCGGGTCTAGCAATTCACCTGGTGAATTCGCAAGGTCCATGCTAAAACGTTCCTGTTATGTGCGGTCCAGGTTACTCCCCGGGCCGTGGTAACTATGTTGGGGTTTTAAGAATGTAGACCGGGCCGCGATTCGCACTCGCAGCCTGTGTCATTTGTGGACTGTGTATCTTTTTGGTACGGGGTCATCCCATGCCCGCGTGCCCTGATCCAGTTCATCACCGCGGCATGCTCATACCGAATGGCACCACCAGGGAGTCTGCAAAAGGGCAGTCCATGCAACCGCCGCCAATTGTTGAGCGTGCGGGGGTCCACATTGGCAATAGTCGCCAGTTCGCGGGAAGTAAGAAGTGAGAGGGTCACTTGCCACCCCCACTACGCTTAACGTGCTTCAAGAGGGCACGAATAGCCCGCCACTGAAAGCGGATTTCGCCATCGGGCAAACAGATGTGCGGGAGTTTTCCCCGCTTGGCTAGGCGTTCGGCTTTGCCAATTGGCCAGCCAAGTCGCCGATCGATGTCGGCACTTAATAGAAGTTGCGGCATGAGAATGGCTCCTGAGTACGCGGGGCTTGCGATATGCTTCCCCATAAACTCATGGTCACCAGCACGCCACCGAGAGCTTTTGTTACCTTTTGCTTTCTTTTGCTTTCTTTTGCTTTTTAACCGCCCCAGCAATTTCAGGGATTATCTGCAACCCGCGTTGGCCGTAATCGTAATGCCCGCTGGTGGTTGCGTCGCGGTCGATGTTTCGTTGCTGCAATTCGTCATGCCGTTTCTCCAGTCGGTTCCACCATTCCAAGAGTTTTCCACGCTCACAACAAATTTGCCCACCTTTCCCCGGGCTAGGAATCGGTCCGACTGTCGAATTGGATAGTTTCTTTATCCGGCGGATCTCTTCTTTAGAATAAGGCCGCCCCAACGCCGCTATAATCTCCCGCCAGCCAAATAGCAAATCAAGGGGCTTAACATCATCCGCTGCCCCTGAAATGTTCTGGGTCTGTCCCTGAAGCATTATCACTCCCGCCGCCACCCGTTGCTTGCCCGCATCGTCACCAACCACTTTCCGTACCAATACAGTTCCCTGGGAATCTTTCAGCACCCGCATAGCAACCGCCTGGGTTGTACTAAATGTCAACACTTCACCATGCCAATTTACGGAATGGCAATCGTCGCTGAATCGCACGTTGGGAGCTGGATCGCCGTTTGCCGGTTCCGCCGCCGCTTCCCCCTCTATTCCAAACCGTTTCCCTAATTCCCGTTCCACAATCCGCAAAGCATCATTCAGAATCGTTTCCCCCTGCAATTCCTTGGTGTTGGCTATTTCCCGCAAGAGTAACTGCCAATTCCAACTAGGCAAAATATCGACGCCTTGTTTCACCATTTCCCCTACATCCAAAAACGGGGGGCCAAGATGCAATAGTCGGGGGTCACTGGTATCGTAGATTGCCCCCAACATTGCGGTGTATGATTCCATGTCTCGCTTGCGCTTCAAGAAAAGCCGCAAACACCAGGAGACTTCGTTTATTCGTTCTTCATATCCAGTGGGGTACGGTTGGGGGCCTATGAACCGTACGTGGGCCGCTTCCCCCGCTGACCAGTTCGCCACCTGTTCCCGCCACCACTCCCACGCCGCTGGGTAGCGTTCCAGCAATTCCCCTACTCTGCGTGAATACTCCTTTACCCATTCTGGTGTGTTCCCAACCCCTAATAGCGGCTCAAGCCATTCCATCATTGTTCCCCATAAAAAATCCAGCCGATCCGAGAAAATCGCGTAAGCGTGATGCGCTCTCCCGCGGATCGTAAAACAAGAGCGTTGTAACACACTGGCCACCTGTTACGCACTATAGCAAATATTCGGCCTGTAGGCGACTGGATAACTTGCTAAGCTGCTAACAAAGTATTGCACTTCTCATTATACTTTCCACCCTGTTTCATGTATCAACAAATAGAAAACTTGGAGACCGTGTCCAACTCGTTTGTGTAGCGCTGCGACAGTGTGGAAGCCATTTTTAGAGCAAAGTCTAAACCTGCGGTAAACTTGGTTCCAACAAGAAAATATCCTCACGCGAGAGAAACTCGAAAATCTACATCGTGGAGAGCGAGTCTTTCTCTTTTCCCCAAGATTTAAACCTCAGGAAACGGGACTTCCACCAACTCACTAACCCCCCCACCCTCGGGGCAAAATTCTACCAACCGCAACTTCTCTACAAGTTGCCAAACTGCCCAAATTAACACGGGGTTACACAAGTTGCGGGAGGGGGACTAGTAAGTATCCCGCGCGCGTGTGACGGGCGGGGTGTTGGGTCAAAATCGTGGCATAGTAATACTGTCACACTGCAACACTAAGCTGTTGTCCTCTATACCTTTACGCTTTGCTAAGCGAATCGCTCAGCAAAATCCTGGCCGCTTTGCCGAGGCCGTAGTGTTGGTTGTCGATGGCAAAACGCCACGACAGGACAAACGAGTTTCGCTGTTATCACTTTGACTACAGTACTGGTCACTGTGCTAGCACAACACAAAGGGAGGAACGGTTATGAGCGTAGCACAGTTGGAAGAGTATCTGTTGCAAGAGTTGGAAGAGTTTTCCGCCACAGAGCCTGGACCTGATGTAGGCAGCTTTGTGTGGGATGAGGAAGTTCACGGTTATTCGTGGGAATGGTGTGACACAAGCCACGATTAGGCCAGTGTGTTGGTCCGTAGACTTCCCGACTAAGCACACTGCTAGCGTAGTGTGCTACATCAGCAAGCCTACTGTTGGCAAGCGATTGTGTTTACCTAATCAAGGGAGAGTGTACAGTTATGACCAATTTAGAAGTGCTAGGCGAACTGGCCAAGGGTGGATTGTCCGTGGACGAGACTTGTTCTCTGATCGGGCAGGACAGTGCAACTCTGCGGTACGTCCTGCTGGGCGTCAAGAGCGGGGCGATTAAGCCCGCCGATGCGGTTGATGTGCTGCCTAAGCAGTCCACCGGTGCAGAGTTCACGGTTACAGAGAGCGGGGCGATTAACTTTGGTCGGCTTGCTGGCGGTAACGCCCAGTTTGGCACAATCCTGCGAGTTGAGACTGTAGCGGCTATCCGTGCCAAGTTGGACCGTTACGACGAGTTTGTTAAGGCGAATATTTCGCTCATCGATCAGCGTAGTGCCGCTAGCAAGGCCAAGCATGCCGCGGAGAAAGCGGCTAAGGCTAAGGGCAAGGTTAAGGTTGCCGCCTAGTGTGGGAATTCCCTAGCTCCCCCGTAGTGGGGGAGCACTTATCCCTGCACCCTTACAGTGAGGGTGTGCGGTCAAGTAGCAAGGGAGAATCATTATGGCTATGCCTCATGAGCGGGAGTTTGTGGCAACACTGGCTAGGGATACGTTTGGCGTAGTGTTTACTATGCTCGACGCCTACGAGGAGTTGGACACCGACGCTGTTGGACAGTGTGCTGCGGAAGCGTGCGTTGCGGTTTCGCGTGTTCTGAGAGAATACTTTGAAATTGAGGGTTAACCTTATGTTGGAGCGTGTATTTCCTGAGGGGAATCAGTGGCGTGACCGTATTTTTTACGATACGAGAGAGGGCCGCTACTATGACAAGTGGAGTGACCTTTACTTGGAGTATGACCAGCTAAGAGCGTATGGTTTGCCAGTGTGATTAGGCGTTCCCGTGCCACTGTAACGGTGGCACTCTATCCCTGCATCGTTACGTCAACGGTGCGCGGTCAGAGTTTAAGGGAGAATGTGTCATGCCTGCATTATTTGAGCGGGAACGGCCAACTACGCTTGACGGCGTGGTTGGTCAGCCCCTCACGGTCAAGAGACTAACCGCGCTCAAAGAGCGCGGGTGGGGTGGTAGAGCGTACTGGATTAGCGGATTGTCCGGCACGGGCAAGACTACCATAGCCAAGATTATTGCCAGTGATGTGGCAAGCGAGTTTGCCACCACAGAAACTAGCGTTTCACGGTTTACGCCTAAGGCGTTAAAGGACTGGGAAGACTCATTGTGTTGCCGCTGCATTGACGGTAAGGGACACGCGTTAATTGTGAATGAGGCGCATGGGCTGCGCAATGCCACTATAACGGATTTTCTTGACGTACTAGAGCGTTTACCAGAGTATGCCGTGGTGATTTTTACAACCACGAATGAGGGGCAGGAGGCTCTGTTTGAGGATTGCATGGACACTGCGCCACTGTTGTCACGTTGTATCCGGCTAGAGTTACTCTCTAACGGCAAGGAGTTGGAGTTAGCGTTTGCGTTGGAAGCAAGGCGGATAGCGCAGAAGCACGGGTTGGACGGTAAGCCGATAGGGGCCTATGTGGAATTGGTGCGACAGTGCAAGCATAACATGCGTGCTGTGCTGCAAGCGATAGATAGCGGGTGCATGGCGGACTAGCCGTTACCCCCCCTAAAAATCCGCATTTCCGCGGCAAATTCGTAGTTGTTTTTGCCGAGATGATCTTGGTTTTTGGTTTTCACAAGGGAGAAAATCTATGTTCACGTTAAGTCGTGGGCGTGTGGATACCCAGCTTTCGCTGGACCTGCACGCCGACGCGCCGGGTTGGGTCTACAACCAGATAGAGCGCGAGTGTTGTAAGTGTGGGGTGATTATGCCCCCCAATGAGAAAGTAAAGCCCTCCGGGCGTTCGCCTAGTGGCGATATGACCTGGCAACATTTTTACCCGTGTGAAGCCCCGAAGCGTAAGCCCCGGCCCGCGAAGGTGGAAGTGGTAGTGCCGCCGGTGAAGTCTACGGAACGGCGCCACAAACTGTTGCCCAAACTGCTGCGTAAGCTGGCGGCGGGGTTAAATGTGATGCTCGTGGGGCCTGCGGGCAGCGGTAAGACGACGCTGGCCGCCCAAGCCGCCCAAGAGTTAGGGCTAGAGTTTAGTTTTATTAGTTGCTCCGCCGGTATGAGTGAGGGACAACTGTTGGGGCGGCTGTTGCCCGTGGAAGCGGGGGGCACTTTTGGCTATGTGCCAGCACAGTTTGTGCAAGCGTATGAGCAAGGGGGAATGTTCCTGCTCGACGAGTTCGACGCCGCGGACGGAAACACGTGTACCGTGTTAAATGCGGCGTTAGCCGGGAAGTTTATGGCGTTGCCTAACCGTACCGATAAGCCCCTGGCCAACAAACACGCCAACTTTAAGGTGATCGCGGCGGCGAACACGTTTGGCCTCGGGGCGGATCGGATGTACGCCGGCCGCAATCAGCTCGACGCTGCCACGCTAAACCGTTTCACGTGTGCCACCCTGGAATGTGACTACGACCGCGAATTGGAAGCGGATTTAGTGCCGGATTCCGTAGTGCGGGATACCTGCTGGAAACTGCGGGACTTGGTGCGGGAACGCAAGTTTCGGCAGATTGTCGGTACCCGCGATATGCTGGCCGCCCAGGCGTGCCGCAACGTGGGGGAAGCGTACCGCGAGATTTTCGCTGACCTGCTGGTGGCCTGGTCGGCTGATGAACGCAAAGCCGCCGCCTCGATCTTGGAGAAATTGCCATGCTAGAGAGTTACCACACAAAGGGAATCGGGGGCCTGGTCCAGCGAGAATTCGACTCGCTGGACGACCTGGCCAACAGCAAGGCCACGGAGAAAGACAGGTACAATCCCTACGGCCTGGGCAGTTTGTTTGACCGGCACAACACGGATTTTGTGGGGCGAAAGTTTACCGGCATCGACCATGCCAAACAAGAGTTACACGGCCACTATCAGCCCACCGCTGATGATTATTTTGCGGTCAAAAGTTACCTGGACGATATGGATTTGCCCGTGCCGGTGAACGTCAAGCGCAAGCCTCGCTGGAATGAGGACGGCGGGGATACGCTGTGCATCGATCGGCTGCGTGCCGGTCAACCGTACTGGCAAGAGTGCCGACGCACAGCCAGCATCGGGCGCAGCAATATCACGATTGTGTGCAATGTGGCCACGTCGTGGGATGTGAAGTCCCGCGACATTTTGTGGCGCGGTGCCGCGGCTATCACGCTGGCCGATTGGCTGGAACAAGCCGGTTACAGCGTACGGTTGATTGCCGCCAAGTACAATCTCAATTCGTACACCAACGGGGATCAGCTGTTGCTTTCCTGCGTGGTCAAGGATTACGGTCAACCCGTGAGCGAGTCCCTGCTAGCCAACGCCTTGAGCGGCTGGGCGTATCGGACGCTGTGGTTTTACGCGATGTCCAGCGAGGGGCGAGTATTGACCAACAACCTAGGCAGGCCCCGCCCGATGAATACCGAGATTGTGGACTTGATCGACCCGGGAGCGATCTTGTGCCAAGAGTTGTGGGAGAAGGAAGCGGCCGCGATTTGGCTGCTTGAACAAGCCGCCAAATTCGCGGATTTAACCATAGCGGCGTAGTGAGAATCACACAGCTTTATTTCAAATAGGTTCATTTTTCCATGAGGTCAACCATGTCCACGACGTTTATTGTGACGAACCGCTTATCTTGGAATAAAACCTTCATCACCCCCGGGGCGCTGGCCGCCTTTGGGGATGCGGAGTTACCCACCCCCTACTTGGATCGCCATGCGGGGTGTGACTGGGGGACTGTCGGTGATCAGGACGCCCAGGCGAATGATGATGCGCTCCAGCATGGCGACCGGCTCCTAAGTGCCTATATCCTGAAAAACGGCGCGAAAATCTGGATCATCACCGAGGGTGTGGATGCTAGCGGCCAGCGTCAAAGCACCACGATCCTGCTACCCCGTGAGTATTAAGTAGTGCCCTTATACTCTACCACGGAAAAAATAGGCCGCGGCAAGCACATTCAGCCAACAAAACTCCCCTCTCCATTCCTCCACTACTCCAATTCTCCATTACCCCCCATGCCCATCATCGCCTACGCCCGCTTCTCCCCCCGGCCCATGCCACAAGATTGCCACAGTGTCGAGCGGCAATGGGCGGAGATCGATGCCTGGGCGGCTCGGCAGGGCTGGTCCGTCAAGGCCCACTATGCCGACCGCGACATATCGGGTGCCGACCGTGAGCGGGCGGGGCTGTTTGCCGCTCTGGCCGAGCTTAAACGTGGTGATCGCCTGGTCGTGCGGGACTGGAGTCGCCTGGCCCGCGACACGGAATGGTCGATTGTGCTGGCCCGCGAGATTGAACGCAAAGGGGCCAAGCTGGTGTCAACGAGCGAAGGGGACTGGAGTATGACGGACAATCCCACGGCCCGGTTTGTGAGCACGGTCTTTGCCGCGCTGGCCGAAATGCAGCGGGAGCTTAGCCGCTCGCGCACGTCGGCCATGATGCTGCGCCATCAAAGCGCTGGTCGGGCCATGGGCAGCGTGCCGCCGTATGGTTACCGTAAAGTGGGCAAAAAACTGCTGCCCGTGCCGGACGAGCAATCGACCCTGCGGCTCATCCGCGACTTGCACGCCCAAGGACTGGGGGCCTCCGCCATCGCCACACGGCTGAATGACTCAAAAATCCGCTGCCGCGGCAAAAGTCGTCTATGGCACGCCTCTACCGTGTGGAGGATTCTGAGGCGGGGGTGAGGGGGGGAGCGCGGTATTAACAGTACAATCTCTACCGCTTCAATGGGGCCGTGCGTTCCCAGGCACGGAAAGCACTCTTTTGTTGAGGGGCTTGCCCATGATTTCTCGCTTACCATTTCCACGTGAAGAGAAACCACAGCCTATAAACTACGGAGACGTCACCTTCCCGTGTGGTAATTGCGGGTTTTAATAAAATTTTCTATAATTCACCCCCAGACACGACAAATCCTGCCGCAATTGCTGCATTTTACCCACTCAAATTCCGTATCATGTGAATTTGCCCAGGCAACTTGCGGCAAAAAATCCGAGCACAAAGGGAAGAAGCTCAAGAAGAAGAGTTCCTAGGGGAGTCCATCGGGGCATGGCCAAACGCAGCAAATCCACCACCGCGAAAGCCAATTCGAACGCCAAAACCGAATCCAACGGCAAAGCCACGGCCAACCTCGGCTTCGAGGCCAAACTCTGGCTCGCCGCGGACAAGCTGCGCAACAACATGGACGCCGCGGAGTACAAGCACGTCGTCCTGGGCCTGATCTTTTTAAAGTACATTTCCGACACCTTTGAGGAACACCGCGTTAAACTGGCGTCCGGCCAGGGGGAATACGCCGGGGCCAATCCCGAGGACCCGGACGAATACCGGGCCGAGAACGTCTTTTGGGTGCCGCAGGAGGCCCGCTGGACGTTCCTGCAGGCCAATGCCAAACAGCCCACCATCGGCAAATTGGTGGACGATGCAATGGTCGCCATCGAGCGCGACAATCCCCGGCTCAAAGGGGTCCTGCCCAAGGATTACGCCCGCCCGGCGCTCGATAAACACCGCCTGGGGGAACTGATCGATCTGATCGCCACGATCACCTTAACAGCCGCCAGCCAAGGGGAAAAAACCCACCGCTCCGTCGATCTCTTGGGCCGGGTGTACGAGTATTTCCTCAATCGTTTTGCCAGCGCCGAAGGAAAGAATGGGGGGCAATTTTACACGCCCAGTTGCGTGGTCCGCGTCCTGGTGGAAATGCTGGCCCCGTATAAGGGGCGGATTTACGATCCCTGCTGCGGATCGGGGGGGATGTTCGTCCAGTCCGAAAAGTTTGTCGAATCGCACGGCGGCCGGATCGGCGACATCTCCATTTATGGCCAAGAAAGCAATAACACCACCCGCCGCCTGGCGGTCATGAACCTGGCTCTGCGGGGGATCGAGGCCGACTTTGGCCCCGAACATGCCGACACGTTCCGCCGCGATCTGCACCCCGATCTCCGGGCCGACTTTGTCCTGGCCAATCCCCCGTTTAATGATTCCGACTGGTTCCGCAAGGATGACGACATCCGCTGGAAATACGGGGTCCCCCCGCGGGGAAACGCCAACTTCGCCTGGGTGCAGCACTTTATCCACCATCTGGCCCCGCAGGGGATGGCCGGGTTTGTGTTGGCCAATGGCAGCATGTCCTCCAACCAATCCGGCGAAGGGGAAATTCGCCAGGCGATCATCCAGGCCGATCTGGTCGATTGCATGGTCGCCCTCCCTGGGCAGCTCTTTTACAGTACGCAGATACCCGTTTGCCTTTGGTTCCTCACCAAGAGCAAAGCCGCACGAAAAGTGGAGCGGGACCGAGTGCCTGACTGCTACCGTTCACGAAAGCACGAAACACTTTTCATTGATGCTCGAAAGATGGGAAAGCTCATTGACCGTGTTCACCGGGAGCTGACGGACGAAGACCTCGAACTCATCGTATCTACCTACCATACTTGGCGCACTGACGAGGAGGAGCGCTTTCAGGCTGGAAGGAAGGCGGGAATCATCTTTGAGATGCGGGAATACCGGGATATCCCCGGTTTTTGCAAATCAGCCACCACGCAGGAAATCGCCGCCCACGGTTACGTCCTGACGCCGGGCCGCTATGTCGGTGCCGCCGATGTCGAAGACGACGGCGAACCGTTCGAGGAGAAGATGCCGCGCCTGGTCGCGGAATTGCAGGCTCAATTTGCCGAGTCGGCGAAACTGGAGCAGGCCATCACAGCTAACCTAAGGGGGCTGGGCTATGGCGGGTGAATGGCCAATAGTTCTTGTCACCGATCTGTATGAAATAGGATCTGGTTTGTCGAAGCCAAGATCGGAGTTTGGATTCGGAACGCCTTTCGTCACATTCAAAGATGTGCTCGACAACTACTTTATTCCATCGACCCCCGGTTCGCTGGTGAATGCGACGGAGAAAGAACGGCATGCGTGCTCAGTCAAACGCGGAGATGTTTTCTTGACACGAACGAGTGAGACGCAAGGCGAACTCGGAATGAGCTCAGTTGCCCTAAAAGACTTTGAATCAGCGACTTTCAACGGTTTCACAAAACGACTTCGGCCAAAAGCAGGAACCGAACTGGTCCCTGAATATGTCGGCTACTATTTTCGAGGGCCGAAGTTTCGACAGGCAGTAACCGCCATGTCGTCGCTTTCGACTCGTGCAAGTCTAAACAATGAAATGATTGGGCGACTCTCAATCACGCTTCCGCCATTTGAGATACAAAGGCAAATAGGGCAAATATTAAAGGCGCTGGACGACAAGATCGAGTTGAACCGGCGGATGAACGTGACGCTGGAGGCACTAGCGTGGGCGCTGTTTCAGAGTTGGTTTGTGGATTTCGACCCCGTCCGCGCCAAACTCGACGGACGGCTGGTTTCCCCTCTCCCCGTGAAAGAGGGCCAGGGTGTGGGTTACCCCCTCGACCCCGCCATCGCCCCCCTCTTCCCCAACTCCTTCCAAGACTCTCCCCTTGGCCCAATCCCACATGGATGGCGAGCGGCGCACCTTGAAGAAATCGCAAGTGTCGGTAGCGGAAAAAGGCCCGAAAGTCGCTGCGATGTTTTGTCGCCGGAGTGCAACATCCCCCTCTACGGTGGCGGCGGCAGAATGGGCTATGTGCCCTCAGCCCTCTACGACAAACCGATTTTATTCACCGGGCGGGTTGGAACCTTGGGACTCATCTTTCGGACAGCGGAACCGTCTTGGCCCTCTGACAACACGCTCATTGTTGAACCGCAGGCCGGAAATTTCGACTTCACCTATTTTGTTTTGAAGGGATTCGACCTTATCACGCTGAACCGTGGGTCAACGCAGCCTTTGCTGACGCAGACGGATCTCAAACGGCAGACGTTCGTGCTTCCAACCAAAGACGTTGTTAAAGCCTTCGCCGATGTCTCGGAGCCAATCTTCCGCCAAATGGTTTCCAACGAGAGGGAATCCCGCACCCTCGCCACCCTACGCGACACCCTGCTGCCGAAGCTGCTGAGCGGGGAGTTGAGCGTTCCACACACGGAGCAAATCATTGGGAGAACCATTTAATGACAGACTATAATCTTACACAAGAAGAAGCAAAGAAGTTGCTCTTCATGGAAAAGGTGTGCAATGACGAGAAAGAGCACCTCTTTCCCCAAACCGGCGGCGCTTTGTCACTGCCACTTTTCTCGCTGGATCACCGTGAAGAGTTCGTACTAGATCTGAGTCGTGGAAGAATTGATTTGGCAAAAGTAAAATATCAGAATCGCGCCCGGCAAGTCGTAGTTCTAGCGCGTTTGGACCTAGCCGGCCCTCCGCATAGGAATCCAGACGGAGTGGAAATTCCTTGTCCACATTTACACCTTTATCGTGTGGGATTTGGTGACAAATGGGCAGAACCATTGCCAGAAATGGTGTTCGCAAATCCAACCGACTTGTGGCAAACGCTCCAGGATTTCTATAAATATTGCCACATTATGCTACCGCCGCGAATTCAACCAGGGCTGTTTCTATGATATACGAAGTACAAAAACTGCTCGATGACTACTGGAAGTGGCTTAAAGACAAGACCACCCTGCGCGAATTGCAGGAGTGGATCGAAATTACCACACCATATTTGGACCGCCATAACGATTTTATCCAAATTTACGCGAAGAAACAGGAGTCAGGCTACTTGCTCACTGACGACGGATACGTGTTGTCCGACTTGGAACAATCTGGCTGCAGACTTGACAGCCGGAAGCGGCAGGAACTGCTGAAGATGACAATCAACGGATTCGGCGTCCGCTTAGAAGGGACAGAGCTGCAGATTCATGCTAGTCAAGACAATTTCCCATTGCGCAAACATAGTTTAGTGCAGGCTATTCTAGCCGTGAATGACATGTTTTATCTAGCGATGCCAATGGTAGCCAGCCTGTTTCATGAGGACGTGGTCGAATGGCTTGACAGCAAAGACATTCGATACACGCCACATCCCACATTTCGAGGTAAAAGCGGTTACGACCACGTCTTCGATTTTGTCATTCCCAAGTCACGAAAACAACCCGAGAGAATTATTAAGGCAATCAATCGCCCTAATCGCGACACTGCCCAATCGTTCGCCTTTTCGTGGATAGATATTAAAGAAGTTCGTCCGGCAGACGCAAAGGCTTACGCAATATTGAACGATACGGAACACGCAGTCTCAGAGACCGTTATCGATGCTTTACACAATTATGGCGTAACTCCTATCAAATGGACTATGCGAGAGGAGTCCTTACAGGATTTAGCTGCCTGAAGAACTATTCTGTGTCGCGCATTACACGAAGTATTGACTAAACAAGTCCGCATTTTCCTAGAGAATGGCAATATGCTTCAGAAGCCCTTCGATCAAATCCAACTTTCGGATGTCACGCAGTTAATAACTTTATCAGTGGCAGAAAGCGCTACGCTTGAATACAAGCAATCATTGCCAGGTGACACTGATGAAGCCAAGAAGGAATTCCTGGCGGACATTTCGGCATTTGCTAATGCGCGGGGAGGAGACATTATTTTCGGTGTAAAAACTGGTTTAAACGATAAGGGACAGAATACTGGAATTCCTCAATCGTTAGTTGCTATTGAAATAGATAGCTCAGATCAAATCAAGCAGAAGCTGGAAAACGTCATTCGCACTGGGATCGCTCCTCGAATTAAAATACAAATTCGAGAATTTACCCTGGAGAATGACGGTGGCTTTATTTTCTTAATCCGAGTGCCTAAAAGCTTGAGTGCACCTCATATGGTGACTTATAAAAATTCGTCTCGTTTTTTCACGCGAAATTCTGCTGGTAAGCATCAATTGGATGTGGAGGAAATACGCTCTGCTTTTTTGGCGAATGAAGCTCATGCAGAACGCATTAAACGCTTTCGTGAAGAACGATTAGCGCGAATTGTTGCAGATGAGACACCTGTACTATTAATGAGTACCTCCCGAATGGTTTTGCATATTGTGCCGATAGAGTCATTCATCAACAGGCACCGTTTTGATTTATCGTCAGCTTACAATCAATTACGAATTTCGTTTCCATTGATTCGGAATCATGGGAATGAATTCCGATATAATATCGATGGTTTTCTTAATTTTCAATGCGAAGAGAACAGCCCCAGCAAAGGCTATACGCAAATCTTTTCCAATGGTACAGTTGAATCCGTATGCGCAGATGTACTTAGTTCCCGTAATGGTAAAAGAGGACTTGCCAGCACTTATTACGAAAAACAGATTACCCAAACGACTGGTCATATTCTCAAAGGTTATAGAGAGTTGGGAATGACGGGCCAAGTTGCGGTGAGTCTGAGTCTACTTGGATGTCGAGATTCGTTATTGGCTGTAAATGTGCGTTTAGAAGAAGGAGGGCATCCGCTAGATCGTGACGCAGTTATTATGCAGGAAGTTGTTTTTGAAACTTCAATTCAAGATACTCGCAAAGCTCTCAAGCCACTTTTTGATCAATTATGGAATGCCTACGGTTATCCACGCAGTTTGAATTTCACTAAGGATGGTATCTGGGAACCACATTAGTAGTATGGATAAACCCATGACCCTCACCGAATCCACCGTCGAAGCCGCCGCGCTCGAATGGTTTAGCCAATTGAACTATGCGACCCTGGCTGGTCCCTCCCTCGCCCCCGGCGAACCCGCGGCCGAACGGGCCTCGTTTGGCGACGTGATCTTGGCTGACCGCCTGCGCGCGGCCCTCGACCGGCTCAACCCCGCCATCCCCCCCGATGCCCGCGCAGAGGCTCTGCGCAAAATCCAACGCCTGGCAACCCCGTCCCTCATCCACACCAACCGGGCGTTTCACACCTGCCTGCGCGAAGGGGTGGAGGTCGAATTTGCCCGGCCCGACGGCACCCTCAAGCACGACAAGGTCTGGCTGGTCGACTTTACCCAGGCAGCCAACAACGACTGGCTGGCCGTCAACCAATTTACCGTGATCGAGGGGCAGCACAACCGCCGCCCCGATGTCGTGGTTTTTGTGAATGGCCTGCCTCTGGGCCTGATCGAACTGAAAAATGCCGCCGACGAGGAGGCCGACATTTGGGCCGCGTACCGGCAACTGCAAACGTACAAAGCGGAAATCCCCAGTCTGCTGGCTTATAACGCGGTTTTGGCCATTTCCGATGGCTGCTACGCCCGCCTGGGTTCCCTGACCGCCAACCAGGAGTGGTTCAAACTGTGGCGGACGATCGAGGGTCTGGAGGAAGCCCCACGAGGGGTGACCGAACTGGAAATTCTGATTCGCGGCGTGTTTGAACCATCCCGCTTTTTGCAGTTGCTCGAGCATTTTATCACGTTTGAGGATGACCCCGACCGGGGAACGGTCAATAAAATCATCGCCGGTTACCACCAGTTTCACGCCGTGAATGCCGCCGTTGACGAAACCATCCGGGCCAGCGGCATGGGTACGGCCGGCCAGGCCGCGGGAGGCCAGCCGGGGGACCGGCGGATTGGCGTGGTCTGGCACACCCAAGGGAGCGGCAAAAGCTATTCCATGCTGTTTTATGCGGCTCGGATTGTCCGCGCGGCGGCGATGCAAAATCCCACGCTCGTGGTGCTGACCGACCGCAACGATCTGGACGATCAACTGTTTGGGCAGTTCCAGCGTTGCCACGAAATGCTGGGCCAGACGCCGATCCAGACCGAAAGCCGGGAACGGCTGCGGGAGTTACTGGCCGTGGCGAGTGGCGGCGTGGTGTTTACCACGATCCAGAAATTCCTGCCCGAAAAAGGGGAGCGGATGCCGCCGCTGAGCCAGCGGCGAAACATTGTCGTGATTGCCGACGAAGCCCATCGTAGCCAATACGATTTGATCGATGGCCTGGCCCGGAACATGCGGGATGCCCTGCCGCAGGCCTCGTTCATCGGTTTTACCGGCACGCCCATCGAGCAAACCGACGCCAACACCCGCGCGGTTTTTGGCGACTACATTAGCATCTACGATATTTTGCAGGCGGTCGCGGACAAGGCCACGGTCCCGATCTATTATGAAAGCCGGATCGCCAAACTGGGCCTGAATGCCGCGGCACTCTCAAACCTGGACCGGGAATTTGAAGAGCTGACCGAAGGGGAGGAACTGACCAAGAAAGAGCAATTAAAAACCAAGTGGGCCGCCCTGGAGGCCCTGGTGGGGGACCCCAAGCGGATCGCGCTGATTGCCGCGGATCTGGTCAACCACTTTGAAAAACGGCTGGAAGCCCTGAGCGGCAAGGCGATGATCGTCTGCATGAGCCGTCGGATTTGCGTGGATATGTACAACGCGATTATCAAGCTGCGGCCGGATTGGGCCAGTGCGCCGGATGATGAAATAGAGGCGGAACGGGACAAATCGAGCGTGGTCAAAGTGGTCATGACCGGCAGCGCCGATGATGGGCCGGAATGGCAGGCCCACATTCGCAATAAGGACAAGCGCAAGAAGCTGGCCAACCGGTTTAAAGATAGCAAAGACCCTTTTCGGATCGTGATTGTCCGCGATATGTGGCTGACCGGCTTCGACGCCCCCTGCCTGCACACGATGTATGCCGACAAACCGATGCACGGGCATGGCCTGATGCAGGCGATCGCGCGGGTGAACCGGGTCTTTCGTGATAAGCCGGGGGGGCTGATCGTCGATTACCTGGGCCTGGCCGATCAACTGAAACAAGCGATTTCCCTGTATACCGACAGCGGCGGCAAGGGCGAACCGACGTTTGACGCCGACCAGGCCATTGCCGTGATGCTGGAAAAGTACCAGGTCGCCCGCGACATGCTGCACGGTTTTGACTGGAGTCTGTGGGTTGATGGCAAACCGACCGAGCGATTGACGCTGATACCCGCGGGCCAAGAGCATATTTTGCGGCAAGAAGAGGGGAAAATCCGGTTCACCCAGGCAGTTACCGAGCTATCACGGGCGTTTGCCCTGTGTGCCGCCAGCGACGAGGCGGCGGAAATCCGCGATGACCTGTCGTTTTTTCAGGCGTTACAAGCGGTGCTGAATAAGCAAGCGTCCAAGAACACGCGCAGCCCCGAGCAAATTGAAGCCGCGGTACGGCAACTGGTTTCCAAGGCGATCACGACCGAAGGGGAGGTGATCGACGTGTTTACCGCAGCGGGCCTTTCCCGGCCGGATATTAGCATTCTGAGCGACCAGTTTTTGGCCGAGGTGCGCGGCCTGAAACACAAGAACGTGGCGGCGGAGTTGCTGGAGAAACTGCTCAAAAACGAGCTGAAAGTACGATCCAAACGCAACCTGGTCCAAAGCCGGCTGTTTAGCGAAAAGCTGCAAAGCACGCTTAACGCTTATCATAACCGCGCGATCGCCACGCAGGAGGTGATCGACGAGTTAATCCGCCTGGCTAAGGAAATGGACGCCGCCACCAAACGGGGCGAGGACCTGGGCCTGACGGAGGATGAAGTGGCCTTTTATGACGCCCTGGCGACGAACGAGTCGGCCATCCAGGCGATGGGCGACGACAAGCTCAAAATCATTGCCACCGAGTTAATTACCCAGGTACGCAAAAGCGTGAGTATCGACTGGACGTTGCGGGAAGGTGCCCGGGCGCGCATCCGCGTGCTAGTCAAGCGGATACTCAACAAATATGGTTACCCGCCCGACCTGCAGGAAGAAGCGGTCCGCACGGTGCTGCAACAGGCGGAACTGCTGTGCGGGGAGCTGGCGGGGTGAGGGGAGGGCGTTGTGATGTGTATATTGGGCCTGATAATAGAAAAATAGTATGCCTGGAACAAGGGATAAGAATCTACGTAGCGGTGATCTTCACGAGGAATTGGGTATCCTATTGCTCAAGGGGATTGCTGTCGTTGCGCCAGTGCCTAGACAAGAAGATGTTGGCAACGATGCTTTCGCAACTCTCTTGAAGCAAGCAGGAAATAGAAAACTCATTGCGGACATTTCATTTTTGGTACAATTCAAATCTTCATCGGTTACATGCTTGACATTTAGCAAGAAGGATGAATTGGAATGGCTCTACGCGCTAGAGATTCCGTTGTTCATAGGACGTGTTAGCTTCTCTACGGCAAGTATTGAGCTTTACACCACAATCAATTTGCAACAAGTCATTTTAGAATTCGGCTACTCTCAGATTACTGTATTATTCAATGATTCTAATGTGAGATCTGATAAGGCCGGAGAAAGAACGATTAACCTAGGTGAGCCTATTCATACATGGTCGATTTATGATCTTTGCAGTGACGGATTTTATGAAAATTACTTTGCGGTAATTCAACCACATGTCGAGATGCTTCGAAGAAACATAAACCTTCGACGCGTTCATACGTTAGAGCAACTATCTTGGAAAACCGGTGAACCACCAAAGATATTTTCACATTTAATCCAGACTCAAGCCGAAAGCAATGTACAAGACACTTTAGAAGCATTGGTTCCCCTTGTGCGACGCCTATTTTTTGAAGTTAGTGTTAGTGACAGATATGAAGCCTTACCAACACTTAATGCATTTTGCGATTTGATTACACGTTGGGGTGTCCATCCTGATAAACTTGGTTGTTTTAGGCAAATCTTAGAACTAGACGCTATGCAAATTGCGCATGCGGAACCGGTTTGGCATATATGAAACCCACGCTAATTTCACTGCAAATCCAGGAATTGCGTGTGTAATAGGTTGCTCGTCAACCCGGGCGACGTAGCGCAAAAGTAACACAGGCAGTCGCAAGAGTCGCAAGAGGAGCAGAGAGCAGGATGAACCTTAATGAAAGGTCACGACCCGCTCAAAAAATTCCCACGTGGCTAGATCGTTTTCGTGCCAAGCAGGCGGAACCGATTTGGAATCAAGCGTGGCAGCTTTTTTCGCTCTATCGCGGCTCGGTGGAACTGGAACGAGCCTACTTGCATCAGAATCAAAAAATGGATCTTTACGCCTATGCCGAGCGGTTTGGTTTGGCTTGGCCAAGGCTGAATTGAGTTTTTCGGCAATTGCTAGCAATTTCCCTTGGCGCAGGCACGCGAGTTCTGCCTGCAATCGATCCGAATTCCTGGCCATTTGCGAGAATTTTATTTTTCAGAGACGAATTGCTTGTAAGCGGGTAGACGTTTGCTAGAATTACGATTGCTTATGTTAGGCAGACTTCTGGGGATTGGCAACAGTGAATGGCTGGGGAGGCGAACTCTGTCGTGAGTTGTGTCTCCCGGTGACGAGTCGAGTGGAGGCTGGATTCTTTTTGAATCCACTCCTGTGATGACCGCGTGAAATCTCGTGCCAATAGGGAGCAGGTTATGGCATCGCCCACGATCCGCCGTCCGTTTCTCGCCCAGCCGCTGACCCCCTCGCCTTATACGGCTGATGGGTCCTGCACGGCCTCCACCTGCCAGACGGGGAGTTGTCCTCCGTCGGCAAGTCCGACCCCCTCGGCGGGACCGCCGCCCAGTCCGAGTCCAAGACCCAGCAGCCCCTCGGCGGCACCACCGCAAGCCCAGTCCGGGTTTGCTTATCCGGTCGTGCAAATGATCCAAACCGCGGCCAATCAGGCAATGGGGGAAGCGTTTCAGACGTTGGATCAGGTCTCCGGGTTAGGTGATATCGGCGGCGGGGGCATGGTGGACCCGAGCCGCGGGACGTTGACGACGGCGCTGGCACCGGCGGGAGCGGGTCCCTTCGAGCCGATCCCGCTGATTTACTATAACGGTGCCGAGTTAACCAATAGCGACGAGTACCCGGCCGGTTGGAGCGGCACGTTCAAGCGGAGCTTAAGCGAACCGACTGTGGGAGGCAACGTCACGATCCGCACCGGTTCGGGCTACGACTACACCTACACGCCGACGGCGGGGGTGTATTACGACGCTCCGGAGACGGCGGTCAATTCGCTCCAGGCCGACGGGACGGAGTTCATCGAGACGCAGCCGGACGGTTTTCAATATCGCTACGCCCAGACCGGCGCGAACAAGGGCCGGCTCGTGCGGCTGCAAAACCATGTCGGCAGCGTTTGGACCTTGACCTACGTGGGGGGAACCAGCCGGGTGTCGTCCGTCACCGACCCGTTCAGTCGTCGCTTGACCTTGACGTATGACGGCAGCAACAAGCTCAATACGATCCAAGACAGCGCGGGCCGGGTGACCACCCTCACGGTCGCCTCGAATCGTCTGGTCTCCTGGACGACGCCGGAGCTTTGCCAAACGGAATTCGGCTACGACGGCAGCGGCCGTTTGCAAACCCGCATCCAAGCTTCGGGTACCCGAACCACGTTTGCCTACGATGTGAGCAATCGGGTCACTACGATCCAATACACGGATGGGAAGATCGCCACCTACGCCTACTCGGGCGACACCACGATCTACACCGACCGAGTGGGGAAAATTACGACTCTGGTGCACAATTCGGACAAAGCGCTGACCACGCTGATCGATCCATTGGGACTGCGGACCACCTACACCTGGTCGGGGAAACTCCTCCAAGGGGTGCAGAATCCCTTGAGCCAACGGACCAGCTTCGTCTATGAGCGGCTGGGGAACGGGGTCCATACGCTGCGGGGCGTGATTGATCCGTTGGAGACGATCACGACGCTCGTGTGGACGTATGACAGCCAAGGGCGAATCACGGTGATTCGCAACCCGCTGGATGAACGGGTGACGTTGACCTGGGGGAGCGAAACCCCGGAAAGCCGCAACTTAATTGAACTCAAAGACGCGCGGGGCATGATCGTCCAGAGCGCATACGGCGGCGCGCAGTTCCAGCTTTCGACGATCACCAATCCCTTGAGCCAAGTCACGACGGTGACCTACGACAGCGTGGGGCGCAAGCAGACTCAAACCAATCCCACGGGGGGACGTTACACGCTGAGCTACACGGCCAATAGCCAGGTCGAGACCTACACCGATCCGGTGGGGGCCGTCACGACCTACAGCTATGACCAAATGAATCGGCTGTTAACCGTGCGGGACGCGCTGGCGCAACGCACGACCTACACCTACTGGACCAACTGCCAGATTCGGACAATGACCGATCCGCTCTCGCGGGTCAGCACCTTCCAATATAACGCCGCCGACCAGTTGGAGGCCCGGATCGATTCGTTTGGAAACCGCACGACCTTCAGCTACACGGGCCGGGGACAAATCGAGACGGTTACTAATCCGGTGGGAAGCAAAACCACGCTCGTTTACGACGACTTGGGTCGGCAGCGGACCGTGGTCGATGGCTTGGGAAGAAGAACGACCTACGGCTACGACAACGCGGGACGGCAGAATTCGGTCCTCAACGCCCGCAACTTTCTCACGACCACGGTGTACGACGCCAATGGGCGGCACTCGGTCACCATTGACGCGCGCAATAATCGCACCACCTATGCCTACGATGCGGCTTCGCGGGTGAAGACTGTGCAAAATGCACGGGGTTACGTATCCACCTCGACCTACAATACGGGAGGCTTGTTGGCGACGACGACCGATCCCTTGCTCAACGTGACCACCTTCAGCTACGACGATGTTGGTCGGCAAACAGAGACCCAAAACGCGCTGGGATTCCGCACGACCACCGTCTATGACGGGGATGGCCGGGTGTTGGCCAACGTCGATTCGCTCGACCGCCGCGTTACCTATAGCTACGACCCGGCGGGGCGGATGCGGACCACCAAGGACGTTCTGGGAAACGTCACCACGTTCGGTTACGACGGCCTGGGACGGCAGATTACTTCGCAAAATCCCTTGGGCAACGTTTGGACGACAACCTATGACGCGATTGGTCGGGTGTCAGTCCAGCAAGATCCGCTCAACCGCCGCACCACCTACAGTTACGGGATTGCCCAGCAGACCGTGGAAATTCGGGACGGGCGGGGGAACCGGACCACGCAGATTTACGACGCTGCCGGACGGCAAACGGCGGTCGTGAATGCCTTGAGCTTCCGGACCACCACGGTTTACGACAACGCGAACCAAGTCACGGCATTGGTCAATGCGCGGAACTTCCGGACCACGTTCCAGTATGACGAAGTGGGGAACAAGACCGTCCAAATCGATCCCTTGGCGCGGCGGACCACGTTTGCCTATTCGGCCACCAACCAAGTGGCGACGCGGCAGGATGCGCGGGGTCGCGTGACGACCTACACCTATGACGAACTAGGCAGCGAGACGCTGCGGCAATACCCGGCTGGCGGCCGGGTGACGACCACCTATGACGAACTCAATCGCCGCACGGTGCTGGCCGATTCCACGGGCCGCTACACCACGAGCTACGACGCCGTCGGTCAAGTCGCCAACCTGACTTGGCCGGGGAATAAAGTGCTCACCTATAGCTACAATGAGGTAGGACAGCGGGCGAGCCTCATCGATCCGGACGGAGGACGATTTACCTACAGTTACGACCCCGTGGGGCGGATCGAACTGTTGGACAACCCGCAAAGCGACCGGACCACGTTTGCCTATGACGCGGCGGACCGCCGCACCAGCATTCGCCGGGCCAACGGCACCCGGACGAGCTTCACCTATAACGTGGCCAACGAGACCACCAATATCGAGCACCGCAATCCGAGCGGCACCATGCTCAGCAGCTTCGCCTACACCTACGACGGGGCCGGGAACCGGACAGTGCTCCAGGAACTGACCGGAGCGCCGGTGACCTACACCTACGACGTGGCCAACCAACTAATCAACGAGTACCGCTTCAACTCCTTTAGCGGCACGATGACC